>JANOVJ010000280.1:0-2219 GCA_031417295.1 bacterium
CAAGCGCTTGTTTCGCGCCGAGAAGGCAGGGCACACCGGCACGCTCGATCCGCTCGCGACCGGTTTGCTGCCGCTGTGTTTCGGCGCTGCGACGAAGTTTTCCCAAGTCAGCCTCGATGCCGACAAGGCCTATCGCGCGACGCTGCAACTCGGCCGCACGACCACGACCGACGACGCCGAAGGCGAGGTGCTGCAAGAACGCGCAGTGGCTGTTTCCCGCGAACAGATCGAAGCGGCCTGCCAAGGCTTTGTCGGTCCGATCGCGCAAGTGCCGCCGATGCACTCGGCGCTCAAGCACGAAGGCCGCGCGCTCTACGAGTACGCACGTGCGGGGATCGAGATCGACCGCGCGCCGCGCGAGGTCACGATCCACGCGATCGCCATCGTCGATTGGCAGCGCGACGTGCTCACGATCGACGTGCGTTGCAGCAAGGGCACCTACATCCGCACCCTGGCGGCCGATATCGGCGAGGCCTTGGGTTGTGGCGCGCACCTGTCCGCACTGCGGCGCACGGCCTGCGGCGCGCTGTCGCTTGCTAGTGCACACACCTTGGAGAGCCTCGCCGCGCTTGACGAGGCCGGCCGCGACGCGCTGCTGCTGCCCGCCGACACGCTGCTCGCCGACTGGCCCGAAGTGCGCCTGAACGACGACGATGCCGGCCGCTTTCTGAGCGGCCTGCGCCGCCGCCTCGACGCGAACGACGCGCCCTGTGTGCGCGTGTACGGGCCGGCGTCGCAGGCGCCGCCGGGTGGCCGCGAACGTCGTGCCTTCCTCGGCAGCGCCCACATCACCGCCCGAGAACTGATTCCCACCCGATTGCTGAGTCCGCTGGAGGTGCAAGGCCTTCTCGACACACCAGCGTGACGCTCCAGTGAACCTTTGTTGAGACCTCAAGAATGAACGCCAAGCAAATCCGCAACATCGCCATCATCGCCCACGTCGACCATGGCAAGACCACGCTCGTCGACCAACTGCTGCGCCAGAGCGGCACCTTTCGCGACAACGAGAAGGTGACCGAGCGGGTGATGGACAGCAACGACATCGAGCGCGAGCGCGGCATCACGATCCTGGCCAAGAACTGCGCCGTGGAGTGGAAGGGCACCCACGTCAACATCGTCGACACGCCGGGCCATGCCGACTTCGGCGGCGAAGTCGAGCGGGTGCTGTCGATGGTCGACAGCGTGCTGCTGCTGGTCGATGCCGTCGAAGGCCCGATGCCGCAGACGCGCTTCGTGACCAAGAAGGCCTTGGCCCTCGGCCTGAACCCGATCGTTGTCGTGAACAAGGTCGACCGCCCCGGCGCGCGGCCCGACTACGTGATCACGGCCACCTTCGACCTGTTCGACAAGCTCGGCGCGACCGAAGAGCAGCTCGACTTCCCGATCATTTTCGCCTCGGGCCTGAACGGCTGGGCCAGCCTCACGCAAGGCGAGATCGGCACCGATCTGGCGCCGCTGTTCGACGCCATCTTGCAGCACGTGCCGGCACACAAGGGCGAGCCCGAAGACCCGCTGCAATTGCAGATCTGCTCACTCGACTACTCCACCTACGTCGGCCGGATCGGCATCGGCCGCATCAACCAGGGCACCTTGAAGCCGATGCAGGACGTGGCGCTCTACAGCGGCCCCGACTCGACGCCGATCAAGGCGCGCGTCAACCAGGTGCTCACCTTCGAAGGCCTGGAACGGCGCCAGACCGACAGCGCCGGGCCGGGCGACATCGTGCTGGTCAACGGCATCGAGGGCATTGGCGTCGGCGTCACGCTGACGAGCCTGGAGACGCCGCTGCCGCTGCCGATGCTGCTGGTCGATGAGCCGACGCTGACGATGAACTTTTGCGTCAACAATTCGCCGCTGGCCGGCCGCGAAGGCAAGTTCGTGACCAGCCGGCAGATCAAGGACCGGCTCGAACGCGAGTTGCAGAGCAACGTCGCGCTGAAGGTGCGCGACACCGACGAAGACGGCATCTTCGAGGTCTCGGGCCGCGGTGAATTGCACCTGACCATCCTGCTCGAGAACATGCGCCGCGAAGGTTTCGAGATGGCTGTTTCGAAGCCGCGCGTGGTGTTCAAGGAAGAGGGCGGCGTGCGGATGGAGCCGATCGAGATGGTGACCGCCGATGTCGAAGAGCAGCATCAGGGCGGCGTGATGCAGGCGCTCGGCCTGCGCAAGGCGGAACTGGTCAACATGGAGCCCGATGGCCGTGGCCGCGTGCGGCT
>JANOVJ010000281.1:0-28577 GCA_031417295.1 bacterium
GCGCTGCAGCTTGCCGAGGCGGTGAATGCGAACCCGCAGATCAGCATCGACATTGGCCAGGTGATGTTCGGCCAGACCGTCACCGCCTCCGGCGACACGATGCGCCAATACGCGCAGTCTGGGTTGGCCAGCCCGCGCAAATGGGTCGGCGCAGACATCGAAGGCATGGCCGGCTGCGGCGTGGTGCCGTTTCGCTACCGCGAGCAGAGCTACGTCAACGCGCTGCAATGGGCGATCGGGCTGGAGATCTTTCTGCTGGTGAGGAACCCGTGGCAGGTGGTGCTGACCACCGACCACCCGAATGGCGGGCCGTTCACCAGTTATCCGCACCTGATCCGCTTGCTGATGGATCGCAGCTTCCGTGACGAGCAACTCGCGAAGCTGCACCCCGACGTGGCGGCGAATTGCGCGCTGCGTTCGATCGCGCGCGAGCTGACGATCGACGAGATCGCGGTGATGACGCGCGCCGCGCCGGCCAGGCTGCTCGGCCTGCCTGACCGCGGCCAGCTCGGCATTGGCGCCGCGGCCGACATTGCGCTGTACCGCGAGGCCGCCGACCGCGAGGCGATGTTCAAGACGCCCGAGGCCGTGTTCAAGGACGGCCTGCTCGTCGCCCGCGCCGGCCGCATCACCGCCACGCCGGTGGGCGGCACGCACTTCGTCGAGCCCGGCTACGACACGGCGATCGAGAAGACGCTGCGCCGGCACTGGGCCGCGCACGGTAGCGTCAACTTCGACCATGTGGCGATCGGGCGCGACGAGCTGTGCATCTGCTGCAACGGCGGGCGGCTGCTGCCGGCGGCCTGCCTGCAAGGGGCGGGCGCGTGAGCGGCCCGCTGGAACTCAACGGCGTTGTCATCGACGACACGTTTGCGGAAGCCTTTCCGATGAAGGCGACGCGCATCGTCATCACCGCACACACTATCCAATGGGCGCGCCATGCGGCGGTCTCCGCGACGGGCTTCGCCACTTCGGTGATCGCCTGCGGTTGCGAGGCCGGCATCGAGCGCGAGATCGGCGCGCACGAAACGCCCGATGGTCGGCCGGGCATCGCGGTGCTGCTGTTCTCGATGTCGGGCAAGGAACTCGCGAAGCAGATCGAGCGCCGCGTCGGCCAATGTGTGCTGACCTGCCCGACGACTGCCGTCTACGCAGGCATCGCCGAGGGCGAAGCGGTTGCGCTGGGCAAGAACTTGCGCTTCTTCGGCGATGGCTGGCAGATCAGCAAAGTGATTGCCGGTGTGCGCTACTGGCGCGTGCCGGTGATGGACGGCGAATTCGTTGCGCAGGAAACCACGGCCATCGTCAAGGCGGTGGGCGGCGGCAATTTGCTGCTGTTGGCGCGCGACACCGACACCGCGTTGGCCGCAGCCGAAGCCGCCGTGGCTGCGATGCGCAAGTTGCGCAATGTCGTGATGCCGTTTCCCGGCGGCGTGGTGCGCTCGGGCTCCAAGGTCGGCAGCAAGTACGCGGCGCTGAACGCTTCGACCAACGACGCGTTTTGCCCGACGCTCTACGGGCTGGTGCCGAAGAGCGAGCTGACGCCCGAGACCCGCTGCGTGATGGAGATCGTGATCGACGGTTTGACCGAGGCCGATGTCGGCGCCGCGATGCGGGTCGGCATGGAAGCCGGGATTACGCTCGGTGCGGCGGGCGGGTTGCTGCGCATATCGGCGGGCAACTACGGCGGCAAGCTCGGGCCGTTTCATTTTCATTTGCACAGGCTGCTCGGAGAAACAGTGGCATGAGCGGCTGGACGCTGCGGCCAAAGCAACTGCCGGCGCTGCGCGTTGACTTGCGCGGCGTGACGCCGGGTGCGCTCGCTTCGCTGTCGCTTTCCGAGATCGAACGCATGCCGGTCGGATTCGGCAACGCGCTCGTCCCGCTGGCCGAGTTCTTCCACATCGGGCCACGCAGCGATGACGCGCTCGTGTTCGCCGCCGACCTGGCGCGCTTCGACCGTGTCGGCTGGCAGATGGACGGCGGCCTCCTCATCGTCGAAGGCGCGGTCGGCGACTACGCCGGCACCGCCATGCGCGGCGGCGAGCTGACCGTCCACGGCGATGCCGGCGCGCTGGCTGCCTGCGAAATGGCTGGCGGTACCCTCGCGATCGGCGGCAACACCGGCGATTTCGCCGCCAGCACCTTGCCCGGCAGCATGGACGGCATGCGCGGCGGCACGCTTGTCGTCAGGGGCAGCGCGGGCGCGCGCTTCGGCGACCGCATGCGGCGCGGCAGCGCGGTGGTGTTCGGCGACGTGGGCGACTTCCTCGCCTCGCGCATGGTGGCCGGTACCATCGCCATCGGCGGGCATGCTGGCGCGCATGTCGGCTACGGCATGCGGCGCGGAAGCGTGGTGTTCGCCGGTGTTGCAGCGGAAGCCGCACTGGAAGCATCGCCGACCTTCGTGCCCGCCATCGCCGACGCGCCCGTGTTCTGGCAATTGCTGGCGCGCGATCTGGCGCGCCACGGCGGCATCTTCGCCACGCTGCCGAGCCGGCGCATCGAACGCCGGCTCGGCGATCTGGCGGCCGGCGGCAAGGGTGAACTGATCGTCGCCCGCTGATTCCTCTCAACCTCACTCCGTACCCATCATGAGCAACGACTACCTGTTCCACACCGGCGAAGCCACCGTGTTCGCCCGCGAAGGCCAGTTCACCGACGCGATGCCCGAGATCCTGATCGGCCGCAGCAGCGGCCCGGTCGGCCAAGCCTTCGCCAACATGATGGCGCAAAGCAAGGGCCACACGGCGATGTTCGCGATCCGCGCCTGCAACCAGCTCGTGCGCCCTGCCACCATCCTCGTGCCCAAGGTCACGCTGAAGGACGCAGCCAACATCGAGCTCTTCGGCGGCGTGGTGCAGGGCGCCACCGCCGACGCGGTGGTCGATTGCCTGATCGAAGGCATCATCCCGAAGGAACTGGCGAACGAGTTGTGCATCGTCAGCCTGGTCTGGATCGACCCGCGCTGCGCGAAGGACCCGAATCTCGACAAGAAGGACATGTACCGCACCAACTACGAGGCGACGAAACTCGCCATCAAACGCGCGCTGAACAACGAGCCTTCGGTCGAGGAACTGATCGCGAACCGGCACAAGATCAAGCACGACATGGACGACTGGTCGTAAGAGACTCCGATGGACCCATTCGCGCTGCTCGACGACCGCACCGCGAGCCGCGAGCGGCCGACGAGCCGGCTCTACACCGGCTTCCTGCGCGAACACCGCTGCGCCGACCCGGCCACGCTGGCCGCGATCTGGGCGCAGGTCGAAGCCGACCAGCGGGCCGGCGCGCACGCGCTGCTGCTGGCGGATTACGAATGGGGCGCGAAGCTGCTGCGCGCCGGGCACGCGCGCCTCGCGCCCGACGACGGCGCTGCACTGCGGGTGTTGATGTTCGACACGCTTGAACGCCTGTCGTGCGAGGCGGCATCGGCATGGCTCGACGCACAAGCGGCGGCCGAGGCATCGCCCGCCTGCGGCACGATGCAGCTCGAACCGAGCGTCGATCGCGCCGAGTTCACGCAGGCGATCGCGCGCATCCACGAGGCCATCGCCGCCGGCGAGACCTACCAGGTCAACTACACCTACCGCCTGCACGGCCAGGCCTTCGGTTCGCCAGTGGCGTTCTACCGCTGCCTGCGCGAACGCCAGCCGGTGGCCTACGGCGCCTTCATCGCGCTGCCCGATGTGGAAGGAGGCGGCGAGGTCACGCATGTGCTGTCGTGCTCGCCCGAACTCTTCGTGCGCCATGACGCGGGCCTGCTCACCGCACGGCCGATGAAGGGCACCGCCTCGCGCTTCAACGCGCCCGAGGGCGACAGCGAAACTGCGCGCCTGTTGTCGCTCGACACCAAGAACCGCGCCGAGAACGTGATGATCGTCGACCTGCTGCGCAACGACCTCGGGCGCATCGCGCAGACCGGCTCGGTCACGGTGCCCGAACTGTTCGCGATCGAGCCGTACGCGACGGTGTTCCAGATGACCTCGACCGTGCAGGCGCGGCTGCGGCCGGAGATCGACTTCCCGGTACTGCTGCGCGCGGTCTTTCCCTGCGGCTCGATCACCGGTGCGCCCAAGCATCACACGATGGCGCTGATCGCCAACCTGGAGAGTACGCCGCGCGGCCTGTACTGCGGCGCGATCGGCTGGATCGACGTGCCGGCTGCGGGCGTGCGCTGCGGCGACTTCTGCCTCTCGGTCGCGATCCGCACGCTGACGCTCGGTGCGCCGCGGCACGGATCGAGGCCGCTTCGGCTGGGCATCGGCGCCGGCATCGTGCAGGACAGCCGGGCCGACGACGAGTTCGACGAATGCCGGCTCAAGGCCCGCTTCCTGACCGGCCTGGACCCGGGCTTCGAGCTGTTCGAGACCGTGCTCGCGACCGCTGCCGGCGATCTGCCGCACCTACAGCGCCACCTGGCCCGCCTGGCCCGCAGTGCGGCGGTGCTCGGCTTTGCCTGCGACCCCGAGGCCGCGCGAGCCGCATTGCTCAAGGCTGCGGCGTCCGCTCCCGGCTCGCCGCGCCGCCTGCGCCTCGCACTCGCGCATGGCGGCCGCCTGACGTTGACGCAAGCCACGCTCGCGCCGCTGCCCGCCGACGCGGTGACTTTGCTGATCGCGCCGCAGCGCCTGCCCGACGCCAACCCGCTGGCCGCGCACAAGACCACGCTGCGCCCGCACTACGACGCGGGCGTGCGCGCGGCAGAGCGGGCCGGCGCCTTCGACAGCCTGTTCTTCAGCGACAGCGGCTGGCTGCTCGAAGGCGGGCGCAGCTCGGTGTTCGTGCGCCTCGACGGCCGCTGGTACACGCCGCCCGTCGCCGATGGCGCGTTGCCCGGCGTGATGCGCGGCTTGTTGCTCGAAGACCCTGCCCGGTCGGCGGCCGAGCGCCGGCTGAACCAGGCCGAGCTGCAACGCGCCGAAGCACTCGTCGTTTGCAATGCGCTGCGCGGCGTGTTGCCGGCCCGGCTGCTGCTGGGTGCAGCGCAGGCCGCGTGAAGTTCGAGCCGGCCGGCCCCGGCCCAGGCCCTGGCTCAGACAGCGCGCCGTTCAGCGCACCGCCTTGTCCAGGTTCAGCGCGCTGGCCAGGCCGCGGGCCTTGTCGAGCCCCACCACGCCGCGCAGGATCACCCCTTGCAGGTCCGCCTCGGCAAAGTCGGTATCGGTCACGTCGGCGCCGCTGAGGTCCGAGCCCGACAGCTTGACCAGCGAGAAGTTCGCGCCGCGCAGGTTGCTGCCCCTGAGGTTGGCAAACGTCATCAGCGAACGGCTGATATCGGCGCCTGCGAAGTTCACGCCCGACAGGTTGGCATTCGACAGGTCGGTGCGCATCTGCCCCATGCCCTGGTTCTTGATGTTGACGCCGATGCGCGCGTCGCGAAAGTCGGCCCCGGCGAGATCGGCCCCCGGCAGGTCGGCGATCATCTTCACGCCCGCCATCTTTGCCGCGGTGAAGACCGGCATCTTCTTCACCGGGCCGCCGAGCACGACCACCGACAGCAGGCTCGCACCTGTGAGGTCGGCGCCACTGAAGTCGGCCCCCATCAGCCAGGCGCCATTGAGGTTGGCGGCGCGCAGGTCGCCGCCGCGGAAATCGCAGTTCACCAGCTTGCTGGCGAACAGGCTCGTGCGTTGCAGATGGGCGTGGCGGAAGTCGATGCCGCTGAGGTCGAGATCGGACAGATCCATGCCCGAAAAGTCAGCCCGCGCCGAGGCTGAAGCGCTGCGGAGCCTGTCCCTGACTTGTTCGACCGACAGATCGGCGGAGAGCGCGACCTTCGAGCTCAAGAGCGCCACAAGCGCGGCGCCGAAGATGGAAACGAACGAGCGTCGTGACATGTCGGTGTGGCCCAAGTGCCTGCGGTCATTGCTCCAGCCGCAGGATCTCCAACTGCTCGGGCACGGTCTGGAACGTGCCTGTGCCGGCGGGCATCTGCATCAGGGGCTTGGCATCCGCGTCGAACAGCCAGACGCTGGGGTAGACCAGCATGCGCGCCCGTTCGTCGCCGATGGCGCGCTGGAAGTCGGCGTAGGGCAGGCTTCGGTTGCCGATGCGGATGTAGAGCTGCCTGGCGGTGATCGACAAGGCGCTGCGCAAGTCGACCACGAGGTACTTCTCGGCCACGAAGTGCGGCACCAGCGCCGCAGCGTTCCGGTCCAGGAAGGCCTCGTACTTGCGGCAGTACGGGCAATCGCTCGCGCCCAAGTACACATAGAGCCGCTTGTTCTCGCTCCGGGCGCGGGCTAGCGCAGCGCTCAGATCGAACTCAGCCCTTGCCGGCGCACCGGCGGGCTCGATGACGAGCGGCGCATACGGCGCCGGTATGCCCGCAGCCGCGGTAACCGGCAGCAGCAGCGCAAGCCACAAGGCCAGGCCGGTCGAGGCGACAAGGCAATGCATTTCGGCGGCGCGTGGGCAACCGTCTACGGCAGCGCGAGCGTTCCCACCCAGCGGCCGTCTTTCGAGTCCTCGACTTCGGCCTTCAACTGGCCCTCGCCGTGCGGCACGAAGTTGAAGCGCAAGGTCGGGTTCTCGCTGATCGAAAAGTCGAGCTCGGCGTCGAACACCTTGCGCTCCGCATAGCTGACCTTGATCGACCGCACGAAGTGGGCCGGGATGTACATCACCGTCTGCTGGTTCAACTCGAAACCGGTGTCGTTGGGGTGGATCACGGTCACGTCGGCGCTGGTCGGCTGGTTCAGCGCCACCTTCTGCGGGACGACCTTCAACACCGTTTTGCCGATCAGGTCGAGCGCGTCGCGGTTGGGCGGGGCCGAGCAGCCGCCCGAGGTCTTCACGTAGCGTGAATCCATGTGCAGTTCACCGTTGGACAACTCGGCGATGACGCGCACGTGGCTGTATTCGTCCACCCGCAGGCGGGTCTCGAAATCGGCCTGCCCGACTTCGGTGGTGAGGTCGATCACGGCCGCGATCGGCGACGGGTTCTTGTCGACCAGCAGGTACAGCCGCTTGACATAGAGCCCGGGCGTTTGCGGCAGCTTGGAGACGATCTTGACCGGCACCGAGGCGCCATACGCGGCGCGCAGCGGGGCGATGACTTGCACCGTGCCCGGGGTGGCATCGACCGGGCGCGACTGGAACAGCCGTTCGCGCAGGGTCTCCCATTCCGGCGATGAGTCGCTGTGCGCCGCGGGGGCGGGCAGGCCGCCTGGTGCGCCGTGCGCCAACCCGGCCGCGGCCACAAGCACCATGCAGCGCGCCATCAGGCCAAGCCCACCGCGGACAGAAATCATGCTGCGCATTGTCTACTCCCGAGAATCGTCGCGCTGGAACATTCGATCGCGCTCGAAGCGCACGAACAGGATCGACGCGTTGCGTCGGTGGATCGTCTCGTACTGGTCCCAGAGCGCGAACTCCGGCAGCACCGTCGCGTCGGGCACGTCACTCAACGCAGTACCGGCTCGCAGCAACGCCAGCGCGCGCGCCCGGAGTTGGGCGAGGTAGCGCTCGACCGTGTCGATGAGCTTCGGCGATGCCACCGGCCCGTGCCCCGGCACGATGGCCGAGAGCGGCAACTTTCGCAGCGCCTGCAGGGCGCGGGTCCAGCCGTCGAGATCGCTGTCCTGCACGTCGGGCACGCGCTGATGGTCGAGCAGGCCGCCTGCGAAAAGCACGCCGGTCTGCCTGTCCAGCACGGCCACGTCGCCCGGGCCGCTGGAGTGCCCGAAGTACAGCACCTGGACCGGCCTGCCGATGAGGCTGATCGGGTGCGACGGCTCGTATTCCTCGTCCGGCTTGAACATCGCAGTGCCTTGCATCGCGTCCTCCCCCAGCACCTGCTTCAGCGTCTTCAGGCAGCGTTCGCAGCGGGAGCGCATCAAGCCGGCGGCCTGTTGCTGCATGTGGATCGGAATGCCCCGCTCTCGGTAAGCGGCAGCACCGAACAGGAACTCCTGGCGCGTGTGGGTGATCAGCACCAGCCGCACCGGCTTATCGGTCACGCGGCGGATCGCCGCCAGCAGCGCCACGCCGTGGCGGTAGGAGGTGCCGGTGTCGATCGCCAGCACGCCGGTCTGGCCGACGATGAAGCCCGCATTGCCGATGCGGCCCAGGTTGTCGGTGTCCGGCTCGCCCGGCGCGCCCTGCACCATGTAGACCCCGGCCGCCACCTCGACCGCCTCTACCGCCTCGACCGCGTCTATCGCGCGTGTGGGCAACTCGCGCGGCGTCGCGGCCGACACGACACCCGCCAGCAACACGGCGCCGCCGGTGGCCACCGCCGCGAGCAAGAGTTCACCGAATCGAAGCACGGTGCGCTACTTGCCTTCGATCAGCTTTTTCAGGTTGGCCAGCCCGCTTGTGTAAACGCCGGTGATCGCTTTGACGGCCGCGTCGTCGTTCTGGTCTGGCGGCGGGTCGTTGTTCTGGTAGGCGCGGTAGAACGCGCCGCGCCATTCGACGACCGAGCCGCTGCCCTGGGCGCTGACGCCGATCGTCGAGGTGTAGTTCGACACCGGCAGCGCACCGCCGTCCTTGGCACGGTAGCTGTACTTCATCTTGGCGCCGTCGTAGCCCTCGAGCGTCTCGGTCAACGTGCCGCCACCCTTGAGCACGATCTGCCGCACCGAGCCTTCGGTGTTGCCCTTGTCGGCGGGGCTTTCGGCCACGGCCGGGTGCCAGCTCTTCAGCGCATCGAAGTTGCCCATCTTCGCCCACACCACGCTTGGCGGTGCGTCGATGACGACCCTCTCAACGACCTTCTGGCGCGTCGGGCCGTGGGCCTGGCCGGTCGCCGGGAGCAGGGTGGCGAGCACGGCGCTCAAGGTCGAAGCCAAGAGAGCGCTTGGGCTTCGTGCGCGGCGGTTGTGCAGCATGCTTTGCATTCCCATGTCTTTGTGCAGGTCAGTCATCAAGGCGTCATCGGCGCGCCGATGAAGGCGCCGAAGCCGCGGCTGTTTTGGCCGGTGGCGATGCTGCCCAGCGCCTGCCCGCTGCGGGCGTCGAGCACGCTGACCCGGTCGTCCATCCAGTTCACGACATAGACGTGTTGGCCGTACGCGGCAACGCCTTCCGGGTAGCCGAAGCCGGTGAGCGTTCGCAGCAACGTCAGCGACTCGGCGTCGATCACGCTGACCGTGTCGTCGTGCTGGTTGGTCACGTAGAGCAACGCGCCATCGGCCGCGAGCGCCGCGCCGTACGGTGCCTTGCCGACCTTGACCGTGGCCAGCACGGCCAGCCGGTCCGGGTCGCGGGCGTCGATCACCGACACGTCGTCGCTCTGCACGTTGAGCGCATACAGCCGCTGGCGCGGCGCGTCGAACAGCAGCGCGAAGGGGTGGCTGCCGACACGCACCCGCGCCCGCACGCGCTGCGCGTTGGCGTCGATCAGCGCCACGCTGTCGTCGTCGCGCTCGGCGACGAACACGCTGCCTTCCCGGTCGCTCGCGGCCACGCCGGCCGGCGCCTTGCCGACGGCGATGCTGGCGATGGGTGTGCCCGGGCTGGCCGCGGCGTTTGCCCGGGTGTCGAACACCAGCAGCCGGTTGCGGTACCAGTCGGCGGCGTAGACGCGCGAACCGTCTGCTGCGGCATCGATACCGACCGGGCCGTCGCCGGCAGCGAGCGTGCCCACGACCTTTTGCTCGCGCATGTCGATCACCGAGATCGTCTTGCTGTCGGGGTTGGAAACGAACACGCGACCGGCGCGGCTGGACGCGACCACGCCAGCCGGCGAACGCCCGACCGGCACGGTGGCGACGACCTTTTGCGACGCCAGGTCGATGACCGAGACATCGTGGCTGCCTTGATTGGTGATGTAGGCGAACGGCTGCGCATGGGCGAGCGCGGCCGGCGCCAGCGCGAGAGCCAGCGCTTGAACAAGGGCCAGAGCGATGGCGATGGCCGCACCGCGCCAGCGCGACAGCGGCTTCAATCCGACCGCCGATACTTCAGCGCGCTCTCGAACCGCAGGTCGTTGGAGTCGACCACCTCGGCGCGGAGTTCGCCGTCGCCGCGCGGCAGGAAGTAGAAGCGGAAGTTCGGGTTCTCGCTGATCGAGAAGTCGATGTCGGCCGCCATCACCAACTGCCCGCCGTAGGTGATGCTGACCTGGCGCACGAAGTGTGCCGGCGTGAACAGCCGCGAGACCTGGTCCATCGCCAGGCCCGAGTTGTTGGGGTGGCTGATCATCAGTTGCGCCAGGACCGGCTGGTTGCCCGGCGCTGTGCTTGCCGACAGGCCCGTCGACGCGCCCGCCGATGCGCCGGCAGCGTCGCCCTCGACGCGGAACTTCATGCGCCCGAGCGTGGCCTGCGCGGCCTTTGCGTCCTTTCCGGGCGGCGCGGAGCAGCCGCCGGCCGCCTTCAGGAAGCGCGTCACCATGTGCAGTTGGCCGTCGTTGGTTTCGGCGATCGCGCGGATGTGCGTGTACTCGTCGATGCGGACCCGGGTCTCGATGTCGGCCCGCCCGCTGAGCGCGGTGAACTGGAAGATCGCCGAGATCGGCGACGGGTTGTTGTCGATGATCACGTAGACCTTGTCGACGTAGCGCGTCGGCGTCTGCGGGAAGCGCGTCTTGATCGCGATCGGAACGATCGCCGCGTCTTCGGCGCGCAGCGGCACCTCGAGTGAAATCACGTCATCGCCGCCGCTCGCGATCGGTCGCGACTGGAACAGGCTGGCGCGCACCTTCTGCCAGACCGGGCTGGCCTCTGGGTTGTCGCCCGACATGATCTCGGCGCGTGCGCCAGCGCACAGGGCGAACAGAGCGCACAAGAGCAGGGCGCTGGCGGCAAGGGATCGCATTGGGTTGTGCATGATGTGGGGCCTGTGCAAGGTCTCAGCCCGGGCCGCCACGCGAGCCGGGGCTTGAGCTGCCGCTGGAGGGTGGCGCGGCGGGAGCAACGGGTTCATCGTCTTCCCACTCCAGTTCGGCAAACGCCGCCGTCACGTTGCGCCGATGGAAGCGATCGGTCAAGACCCATGGCGCGCCGGGGGGCACGCCGATGCGCTCGATGGCCTGCTGGATCGTCAGCCGGTTCTTGATCGCGCTGCGCGTGTCGCGCAACAAGCCACCCAGGTAGCCGGCCTGCGCATCCATCACCGCCGGCCAGTCGTTGCTTGGCGGGCCATGGCCGGGCACGACGGTGACGACATCGAGGCGCTTCAACTCGGCCATGACCGCGATCCAGCCGCGCAGGCTGCCGTCGAGCACCGGCAGATGCTGCACGAACAGCAGGTCGGACGCGAACAGCGTGCGCGTGCGCAGGTCGAGCACGGTGAGGTCGTTGTCGGTGTGCGCGGTCGGCCAGGCCTGCAGGCTGAGGATGCGGTCGCCGAGATCGAGCTCGAGCGCGTTGGCCACCCCGATCGTGGGGTAGACGATCGTTGCCGCGGAAGCCGGGATGCCGAAGTCGCGCCGCAGCGCGTTCAGGTAGTAGGGTTCGCGCGCCGCCAGCGTGCGCGCGAAAGCCGCGCTGGCCACGAACCGCGGCGCGGGTGGGGCGGTGCTGGCGAACGCGAGATTGCCGAGCACGTGGTCGGGGTGGGCGTGGGTGTTGATGACGTAGCAGACCGGCAGCGGCGTCGTGCGCTCGATCGCGGCCCGCAGCGCCTGGCCGACATCTGGCGTGCCACCGCTATCGACCACCGCGACGCAGCGGCTGCCGACGACGAAGCCGAGGTTGGCCACATCGCCGCCATGCGCGGGCGTCCAGTCTTCCAAGGCACCGATGTGCACGAAGACACCGGGCCGCACCTGGGTCACGGCCAGCGGTGCGATGGCGGGCGTTGCCTGCGCCGCTGCGCTCACGATCCAGCCACACAGTACCAACGCCAACGCCGACGGCAATGCCGACGCCAGAGCGGACGCCCGAGCGGACGCCAGAGCCGACACGACCCGTCGCAACCGCAGGAAGGGCGAGCCGGCCATCTCGCGGCTACCTGGCTTCGGGGTTGATGAAGCACCCCTTCTCGGATTTCTGTTGCAGCTCGCGGTAGCGCTTGGCCAGCGGTTCGAGCGAGGGCGCGTCGCGGATCGCGCCGCCGCGCTCGCCGCCGATCGACATCGCCTTGCTGACGGTGCTGATGGTCACGTAGTCGTCGTACTTGACTTCCTTGGCGAAGGCGTCGAGCGCGCACGAACACTTGTTGATCATCTCGAACTGCGGGCCGGGGTGCGCGCGCAGGCATTCCTGAACGTAGAGCACGCGGTCCACGGTCGGGAAGTCGTTGCCCCAGGCGCCGGCAGCGGCCAGCGAAAGCGCACACAGGAGCGGCAGCGAGCGACGCGCAAACGAGGTTTTCATGGCTTCGGTGTGACTTTCAAAGTGCGGCTTTCAAGGGCTGCGTTTCGGTGTCGCGAACTCGGCGCCGTCGATGACCATCTCTTCGACGATCAGCGCTGGCGCGTCGGCGGTCTTGGCGTCGATCCGGGAGCGTATGCCGTAGATGCCGCCGGGCACGGCTTTGGACAGCAGGAAGACGTATTGCTTGTTGGCCAGGTCTTCGTAACGCGAGCGGGTCGGGTCGTCGAGGTAGGGCGAAATGCTGACCTCCTGCACCTCCACCGGGCGGCCCCGGTAGGGCAGCGTGACGCTACGGATCGCTGCGCCCTGGTAGATCGCCATGCGAATGCGCTTGCGAAAGTAGTTGGCCTTGCCCTTGGTGAGGCGCTGCATCTCGTGGATGTCGCGTTCGAGAAAGTACAGCACGGCCGGGTTCCCTTCGGCTCCATCCACGTCCGGCTGTTGCATCGCGCGCGTGCCGGTCAAGAACTTCGCGCTCGCGGCGCAGCAACTGCCGTTGTCGCGCGCCTTCAGCATCACCTCCACCTTGTCTTCGAACGGTTCTTCCAGCGTGCCTGTCTTGCGGTAGCGGTAGTGCAGGGTGAGCGGTGGCTTGAGCTTGCCGAGATGGTTGTCGAGGAAGAGGGCCTGCTCGGCGGCGGAGAAGTCGTTCGCCGCCCGCGCCACGCCTGGCAGCAGCAGGCCCAGCGCAATCAACAGGCCGCTGGCGATGAGAAGGTGTCGGGTCGGGATCATCGGGGTTCAGAGGGCGTGGCGCCGATCACGCACGGCGCGTCTGTGCTCTTGGAAAGTTCGAGGCCGGCTTGGGCTGGCGCAAGGCGAGCCCGCGCGGCGCGTGCATGGGGGTCGAGTGCCAGCGAGCACGCCAGCGCCTGCTTCGCCTCACCCGGCCGGTTCATCCGCGCCAGCGCCACGGACATCAAGTACCAGGGTTCGGGATCGCTTGCGTCGGCGCGCGCCCATTCTTCCACCAGCGATGCCAGCGCCGGCCACTGGTCGTCGCGCTGGAGCAGCGCTGCCTGCAGAAACCTCGGCTGGTCGCGGACGGGCTTTTGCCAGTACGCCACTTGTTGCGAGCGGTCGGGCACGACCTCGGTGTAGCCCGCATCGCCCGGCACGTTGAGCAGGGCGCCGACCCACTCGGCCGGGGCGGCGAAGTAGTGCGCCTCGCCGCCGCGCAGGCGGAAGGTGAGAACGCCCACCAGGCGCAGGTCTTCGTCGAACAGCCCGCCGCCGCTGGCGCCGGAGCTGAACCAGTTCGAACTGCGGATCACCCGGCCGCCGTCGAAGCGGTGCAGCGCGAGCACTTCGCCCGGGCTGTTCTGCAGCATCAGGCCGCCGGTGTAGCCGAGCGCGGTCACCGGCTGCCCCGGCTCCAGCCGGTCGGCCCGGCCCAGGGCCACGGCGTTGGCCCGCAACCCGGGGACGCGCAGCAAACACAGGTCATGGGCCACATCGCTCAGTTGCGAATCGGCGAGCCAGCGCACGCCGCCGCGCAACACGTTGATCTTCAACGCGTCGTGGGTGACATGGCAATTGGTGACCACTCTGTCGGGCCCGACCACGACGCCCGAGCCGAGGGAAAAGCCGCCTTGAACGCGCGTCGCCTCGATCTTCAGCACGCTGGCGCTCAAGCCCATCAGCAAGGCCCGGTCCATCTCGGCCCAGGCGGGCGCCACCGACAGCGCCCACAGCGCGAGGACGAGCAAACGCTTCATTGACAACCGGAGGCGGCGAACAGACCGCTGCCGGGCCGCCCCAAGGCGGGCTGCGCCCCACGGGGGCAGCGAGCGCAGCGAGCTTGGGGCCGTCATCTAAGGCTTGGCTTCGTAGGAGGCATCGACCAGCGGCACCCCGTACTCTTTCAGGATGGCCTGGATCTCGGGCTGCTTCGATGCGATCAGGCCTTCGATCTGCTGCTTCCATTCGCGCTCGCCGTAGCGCACGCCCATGGCCATCTGGTAGTCGAACTTGACACCGGGCTCAGACTTCATCGGCACCACGATCAGTTCGGGTGTCTTGACGCGCTGCGCGAAGTAGCCGGCGATCGGGCCCCAGACGATGGCGGCATCGATCTTGGCGTCGACCAGGTCGCGTTCGACGATCTCTCCCGGGTATTGCTTCGGGTCGGCATTCATGATCGGGTACGGAACGCCCTGGGCGACAAGATTGTGCTTGTTGAGCCATTCGGAGGCGGGCGAACGGTCGTAGACGCCAATGCGCAACATTGCCAGCTTGGCCGGGTCGAGCTTCAGAAAGTCTTCGACCGACTTCACCTGGTCCATGCCCTTGCCCTTGGCGAAGACCAGCGCGTAGGTCGAGCGGTAGTAGGGCTGGGTGACGGACACCTGGTCGTAGCCCGCGGGCACGCCGATCACGATGTCGCACGGGTAGTCTTCACCGGGCAGCTTGAATTTCAAGGTGTTGCGGATAAAGGCCAGCCGCTGCGGAAACGAGTAGTAGGTGACCGGCAGGCCGAGCGCCTTGCCGAACAGCTCGGCAATTTTGTTCTCGATGCCCTCGCCCGAGACGCTGGAGAACGGCAGGTTGTTCGGGTCCTGGCAGACGCGAAAGGCGGTGCGGGGCGGCGGCTTGTCTTGCGCGGCTGCGCTTGCCACCAGCGCGCCCAGCACCAGGCAGGCGCAGGCGAGGGGCGCCGAGCGACGCGAAGTCTTGCGCGGGCTGCCAGACCCAACGTGCGCGCGGGTCATTTGATTTCTTCCACCTTGGCGCGGGTGATCGCGCCGTCGGACCGGCCCTTGAGGTAGGCGTAGAGCTGATTCATGTTGTCCATGACGATCGGGCTGTTGCCGAAACTCTGCATGCCCTTTTCGAGCCGGCCCTTGGTGACAGTCGTGACGAACTCTTCCTTCGACAGCGTCTTCATCCGGTCGACCAGCGACGGGCCGACCATGCCTTCCTGGTTGGCACCGTGGCAGCGATCGCAGGCGGCAGCGCGCCAGGCACGAAAGCCCTTCATCGTTTCGGCGTCGACCTTGTAGCCGTCGACCACGGTGTACAGCTTGTCCTGTGCCTGAACGGTGCCCGCAAGGCACATCAGCGCGAGTAGCAAAACGTTCTTCACTCTCATGAGACGGTGACCCTCGATTCAGAGAAAAAACGGGAGACGGCAGCCCTTGCGGTCACCGTCTCCCGATCTTGCCAAGGGGCTCGGCCAAGCGTCAAGCCTGGCCTCGGTCCCCTTGTGTCGACTTCAGTTGGGCAAGGCGAACACGGTCAGCGAACCACCGAGTTCGGTGTACTGGTTGAGTTCCTTGTACCCGCCCACGGCACCCAGGCCGTCGGAGTCTTTCTCCAGGCCTGCGGCCATGCCGATGCCGGCCCAGCCACCGATCCCCGAGAACACGCCCAGGTACTGCTTGCCCTTGTGCTCATACGAGAACACGTTGCCGATGATCCCCGACGGCGTCTTGAACTTGTAGAGTTCCTTCTTGATGTTCTTGGCATCCACGCACTTGAAATAGCCCTCGAGACCGCCGTAGCACGACAAGCCGCCCGCGGTGTTGAGCACGCCGCTCCAGACCGAGAACTTCTCCGGTTGGGTCTGCACGACCTTCCCCGTGCCGGCGTCCCAGGCGATGAAGTTACCCATGCCGCCGTGGCTGCCAGGGGCCGGGAACATCGACAGCGTCGCGCCGACGAACGGCTGGCCGGCCACATACTCGACCTTGAACGGCTCGTAGTCCATGCAGACGTGGTTGGTCGGCACGTAGAAGAGCTTGGTCACCGGGTCGAACGAGGCTGGCTGCTGGTCCTTGCTGCCCAACGCCGCCGGGCAGATGCCCTTGGTGTTGACGTCAGGCCCGTTCTGCGCGGTGGAGAACTTGGCAACTACCTGCGGACGCCCCGTCTTCATGTCCACATGGGTCGCCCAGTTCACCGTCGGGTCGTACTTTTCGGCCACCAGCAGTGCGCCGGTCACGCGGTCCAGCGTGTAGCCGAAGCCGTTGCGGTCGAAGTGCACCAGCGCCTTGGTCGGCTTGCCCTTGACATTGATGTCGGCCAGGATCATCTCGTTGATGCCGTCGAAGTCCCACTCGTCGAACGGTGTCATCTGGTAGACCCAATTGGCCTTGCCGGTGTCGACATCGCGCGAGAAGATGGTCATCGTCCACTTGTTGTCACCCGGGCGCTGCGACGGGTTCCAGGTCGACGGATTGCCGGTGCCGTAATACACCGCATTGGTCGCCTTGTCGTAGCTGAACCAGCCCCAGGTCGTGCCGCCGCCGGTCTTCCACTGGTCACCCTTCCAGGTCTTGAGCGAAGAGTCCTTGCCGACCGGCGCCATCTTGCCGTCGGTCCAGGTCATGGTCTTGTCCGGGTCGATCAGCATCTCGGCATCCGGCCCGACGCTGTAGCCCTTCCAGACCGGTTTGCCGGTGTTGATGTCGTAGGCTGCCAGGAAGCCGCGCACGCCCCATTCGCCGCCGGAGATGCCGGTGATGACCTTGTCCTTGAAGACGTGTGGCGCGTTGGTGTTCACGGCACCGAGCTTCGGGTCGCCGTTCTTCACGCTCCAGATGACCTTGCCGGTCTTCGAGTCGAGCGCGACGAGGTTGCTGTCGGCCTGCTGCAGGAAGACCTTGCCCTCGGCATAGGCCAGCCCGCGGTTCACCGTGTCGCAGCACATCTGCGGGATCACCGCCGGGTCTTGCTTCGGCTCGTATTTCCAGACGATCTTCTGGGTATCGAGATTGATCGCGAAGACCTTGTTCGGGAACGGCGAGTGCAGGTACATCATGCCGTCGATCACCAGCGGCGAGCCTTCATGCCCGCGCAGCACGCCGGTGGAGAAGGTCCACGCGACCTGCATCTTGCCGACGTTGGCGGTGGTGATCTGGTTCAGCTTGCTGTAGCGCTGGTTGAACATGTCCCCAGCCTGCATCGCCCAGTTCTTGGAGTTGGCGATGTTCTTCTCGACGTCGGCATTGGCGAACGCCAACACCGGAACCGCGAGCAGTACCGCCGCCACACGGCGCCATGAGCGCCCGTCCGATTGCCCTGAAATTCGCATTGAAGTCTCCTTGTTGAGTCCACCCGAGCCCGCCTGCACGAAGCCCTAGACGGGCCGGCCGCCGTGCGACTTGAACAACCCGGTGGGCCCTTAACTGCAAGTTGCGAGCCTGTTTTGAAGGCCCGGAAATCGCAAGCTTCGGCAGCCGTCGGCAACCTCAATGTCGCGCCGTCATTCTCGCCGTTGACACTAAGGCTAAACCCTCATGTTGGGCGTCGACGGACGAGACTGTGTCCGAAGCGACGACCCTTCTAGGGATAGTCTTGATAGGGTCAATCCGTATGCGCGCACCGGGCGAGACGGAAGGCATTCGCGCGATTCCAGGCTGCATCGAAACTGTGGCAACCACTTTCGGCACAGAGTGTTTCATCGGGGTGGTGGCACTCGCTGGCGGCTGGCGCGCGCCTTGAGCCTCGATGCCGCCATCGATGCCGGGCGATCGTCGCAGGCCGCACCAACGGCGCCGATGCTGGCATCGCCATTCGCTGCCGCGACAGGGGCACAACCCTTGCCCGATGGGCGCGGGTATTGCTGTACAAAGGCTGCACCGAGCGGCGGTGGGCGATGCCGAACCACGCTGCGAAACTTGTCGCTGAGTGGGCAAGGCGGCCTGGTCGGGGCCTGCGCGCCGACGTTGCGCCGGTACGGGTGACGCAGGCATCCGGCAAACCGTTGCGAACCCGATTCGAAAGGTTGACGGATGGACGGAAACGACGCGCTGCTGAGCGACTGGCGCGCACGCGCGCTGGCGCTGGAAGCGGAAGTGGCCAAGGCCGTGATCGGGCAAGCGCGGGTCATCCGCCTCGTCAACACGGCGGTCTTCGCGCGCGGCCATGTGCTGCTGCAAGGCGACGTGGGCGTGGGCAAGACCACGCTGCTGCGTGCGTTCGCGCAGGTGCTGGGCGGCGCCTTCGCACGCACCGAAGGCACGATCGACCTGATGCCCAACGACCTGATCTACTACACCTACATCAGCGCCGAGGGCAAGCCGGCGGTCGAGCCCGGGCCCTTGATCGAACATGGCGAAGACCTGGCGGTGTTCTTCTTCAACGAGATCAACCGGGCCCGCCCGCAGGTGCATTCCCTGCTGCTGCGGGTGATGGCCGAGCGCAGCCTGGCCGCGTTCAATCGCGAGATCCGCTTCCCGCATTTGCTGGTGTTCGCCGACCGCAACCGCGTCGAGCGCGAAGAGACCTTCGAGATCTCGTCGGCGGCGCGCGACCGCTTCATGATGGAAGTCACCATCGACGCGCCCGCGACCGATGCCGACCGGCGCCAACTGATGTTCGACCCGCGGTACCACGACACCGACCGGCTCGTCGGCGACCTGGCCGCGGCGATGCTGGACTACCGGCAGCTGAACCCGGTGGCGGCGCTCATCCAAAGCGGTGTGCGCGCGTCCGACGCCTTGCAGAACTACGCGCTCGGCCTCTGGCGCGCGACGGCCGCCCCAGCTGAATACGGCGTGCGCTTGTCCGACCTGGACACCGCGCAGTTGATGCTGGCCGGCGCCAGCCCGCGCGGCATGAGCCTCTTGCTGCGCGCCGCCCGCGTGGCGGCCTGGCTGGACGGGCGCGACCATGTCACGCCGGAGGACGTGCAGGCCGTCTTCGTCGAGACCATCGCGCACCGGCTGTGCTACCAGCCGGTGTACGAGATGCGCCGCCACGAGATCTCGGGCCGGCTGATGAGCGGTATCCTGGCCAGCGTGGCCGCGCCATGAGGCGCGGCGGTTCCCACGCCTCGTGCCGGTACGGCGGGAAGAGGGCGCCGCGGTGACTCCGGCGCCACCGGTACGGGAACTGCACTACCGGCTCGGCGCGCCCGCGCTCGGCCACTTTCCCGGCCACCACCGCAGCACGCGCGGCGACAGCGGGTTCGAGTTTCGCGGCCACGCAGCCTTGCTCGACGCGCCCGACCCGCGCCGGCTCGACCTGCACGCCAGCCTGCGCGACCCGTTCGGCCACTGGAAGGTGCGCGTCTACAGGGAACGCAAGGCGGTGCCGGTGGTGATGGTGGCCGACCTGTCGGCGTCGATGGGTTTCGCCGGCGCGCGGCGCAAGCTCGACGTGGTGGCCGACTTCGTCGACAGCCTGGCCTGGTCGGCCTGGCGCACCGGCGACAGCTTCGGGTTCGTCGGCTGCGACAGTGCGTTGCGCGAAGACCTGCTGCTGCCGGGCACGCGTTCGCGCGGTGCGGGCAGTGCGCTGGCGATGACGCTGCGCGCGCTGCAGCCCGAAGGCGCGTCGGCGCGTGCGCTGCCGCTGGCGCACAGGCACCTGGGCCGGCAGCGTTCGCTGGTCTTTCTGCTGTCAGACTTCCACCTGCCGCTGCCCGAGATCGAGGCCGTGATCGCGTCGCTGGCGCACCACGATCTGGTGCCGGTAGTGGTCTGGGAACCGCTCGAATTCACGCTGACCGCCCAGCGCGGCCTGGTCCACGTCGTCGATCCCGAGACCGGCCGCCGGCAACTGGTGTGGTGGCGCCCGGCTCTGCGCGAGCGATGGCGGGCCGCCCAGCAACAGCGCCGCGACGCGCTGCTGCAGTTGTTCCGTGCGCAGCGGCTCAAGCCGCTGTTCATCGAAGACGCCTTCGACGCCGATGCCGTGACGCGCCACTTTCACGCATGAACGGCGGACCGCGATGAGGCCGCACTGCTTGGGGCTGCACCTCGGTGCTGCGATCCTGGCGTTCGGGCCGGGCTGGGTCTGGGCAGCGGCGCCCGCCGGGCTGCTGCAGGCCACAACGAGCGAGCCGCGCGCCTTCGGCTACCAAATTGGCGACGTGGTGTCGCGCAGCGTCACCGTCCACGCGCCGGACAGCCAGGTGCTCGACGAGTCCAGCGTGCCGCAGCCGGGCGCGCGCGGCAAGGCGCTCGAGCTGCGCAGCGTCGCGCTCCACAGCAGCGCCGAAGCGGGCGGGCAGCGCCACGAGCTGACGCTGACCTACCAGGTGATGCTGTCGCCGCCGCAGACGCGCACGCTGGAGTTGCCCACCTTCACGCTGCACTTCGACGGCCAGCCGCGTGCGCAGACGCTTCGCATCGAGGCCTCGCCAGTGACGGTGTCGCCGCTGGTGCCGGTGGAGGTTTCGCCCCGGCGCGGCCTGGGTGAAATGCAGCCCGACGCGCCGCCGCCGTTGATCGACGCCACGGGCGCGCGCTACCGGCTGATCGCCTATGGCGCGGTGAGCCTGTTGCTGCTGGCCTACCTGGCCCAGGTCTACATCGGCCTGCCCTGGTGGCGGCGCACGCATCGGCCCTTCACGCTGGCGTGGCGGTCGATGCGCGGCCTGCGGCCCGACAGTGCCGACCCGCTGTGGCACGAAGCCTTGCAGCGCCTGCACGAGGCGCTGAACCGGACCGCCGGCGAGGTTGTGTTCGAGCACGGCATCGACCGCTTTGTCAGCGCGCAGCCGAGATTCAGGCCCTTGCGCGCCGACCTGGCCAAATTCTTCCAGCACTCGCGGCGCGAGTTTTTCGCCGACGCCGCCGCCCCCGGCCGCGACCGGACCTGGCTGATCGAGTTCAGCCGCCGCTGCAGCGATGCGGAGCGGGGAGTTGCATGAGCCCGCCGGACCGCCCCAAGGGCGAATGTTCCCGCTTGGCGGGACCGCAGGAAGTGCGTAGGGTGCCCCGGTGAATTTCGATGCGCCCTGGCTGCTGTGGCTGCTCCCGCTGGCTGCGCTGCCGCTGCTGGCGCCACCGGGCGGCGCACTCTCGAATGCCTGGCCGGCGCTGATGCGGCGCGACCGCGCGTCCGACCTGCTGAGCTGGGCGCTGCGCGGCGCCGGCGCATTGGCATTCGCCGCGCTGATGATCGGCATCGCCGACCCGTATCGACCGGAGTACAGCGTCGAGCGCGTCGGCAAGGGCGCGGAGATCGTGCTGGTGCTCGACCGCAGCCGCAGCATGGACCAGGGCTTCGCCGGTGCGCGACGGCCGGCAGCGGCGGTGAAGGGCACCGGCCCCGAAGCGCTCGACTACTACTTCAGCCAGACACCGGGCCGGCTGAAAGAGTCGAAGGGCAAGGTCGCGCGGCGACTTCTGGCCGAGTTCGCGGCCGAGCGGCCCGACGACCGCTTCGGCATGATCGTCTTCAGCACCTTGCCGATCCGGGTGCTGGAGTTCACGCAGAAGAGCGAGCCGGTCCAGGCGGCCATTGCGGCCGGCAACATCGGGCGCGGCTTGTCTGAAACCAACATCGGCCTCGCGCTGCAAGCGGCGCTGGCGTCGTTCGACGACCGACCCTACACCGGCTCGCGGATCGTGATGCTGGTGTCCGACGGCGGCGACCGGCTCGACGCCGACGCGAGCGAGCGCATCGCCTACCTGGCGCGCAAGCACCGCGTCGCGATCTACTGGCTCTACCTGCGCTCGGCCAACAGCCCGGGGCTGATGCTGGAAACCGGCGAAGCGCCCGAGAACACCGACACCGTGCCGGAGTACGCGCTGCACCGGTTCTTCGAATCGCTGGGCACCGCGTACCACGCCTACGAAGCGAGTGATGCGGAAGCGCTGAAGAAGGCCATCGAGGCGGTGAACCGGCTTGAGAACCTGCCCATCACCTACCTCGACACGATGCCGCGACGCGACCTGTCCGCCGCCTGCTTCGGCGCTGCGCTCGCCTGCGTGCTGCTGCTGCTGGCGGCCAACCTGATGGAGATCCGGCGATGGCACTAGGCTCAAGGCGGCGGACCCGCGCGGTCTGGGCGCTGCTGGCCGTGATGGTCTGCGCCGCGGCGATCGACGGCGCATGGGCGTGGCGCCAGCAGCGCTGGAACGCGCTGATCGTCTCCGGCCCGTTGCCAAACAAGGGCACCGACCTGCCGCCGCAGGTGCAGTTTGCACAGGCCCATGCGCAGGCCGCCAGCGGTGCCGATGACGCCGCGCTGCAGCAGTACCGTGGTCTGCAGGGCGATTCAGCGCTGGGCCAGGCGGCCCGCTACAACAGCGCCAACCTGTTGCTGCGCCAGGCGGTGGTGGTGCGCGCCGGCCCGCAACCGGGCACGGCGATCGCGCTGATCGAACTGGCCAAGGAGAGCTATCGCGAGGTCTTGCGCACAGACCCGCAGCATTGGGATGCGCGCTACAACCTGGAGCGCGCCCAGCGCCTGCTCGCCGACCCCGACGAAACGGAAGTCGAGCCGGCCGAATCGCAACGCCAGGCCGAACGCGCGGCGACCACGATGCGCGGCTACTCGCCCGGCCTCCCATGACGGCGTGGCAAAGGCTGCGCGGGTCGTGGCAGCGGCAGCGCGACCGCTGCCTGCTGGGAGCAGCGGCGCTGGCGCTCGCCGGCTGCTTTCTGAACCCCGGCTGGACCCTGCAGCGCCCGCTGTTCGAGCACGTGATCGTGCTCGACGTGACGCAGAGCATGAACGTGACCGACCAGCAACTCGACGCCAAACCCGCATCCCGCCTGGCGTTCGCCAAGCAGGCGTTGCGGCAGTCGCTGCTCGGCCTGCCCTGCGGCTCGAAAGTGGGCTGGGCCATCTTCACCGAGTACCGTTCGTTTCTGCTGCTGGCGCCGATCGAGGTCTGCGCCAACCTGAGTGAGCTGCGCTCGACGCTGGCGCAGATCGACGGGCGCATGGCCTGGTCGGGCAACAGCGAAATCGCCAAGGGCGTGCACAGTGCGATCGGCATTGCCCGGCAGTTGCCAGGCACGCCGTCGCTGGTGTTCGTCACCGACGGCCAGGAGGCGCCGCCGCTGAACCCGCGCTACCGCCCGGCCTTCGACGACAAGCCGGGCGAGGTGCCGGGGCTGATCGTCGGTGTCGGCGACCTGTTGCCATCGCCGATCCCCAAGACCGACCCGCAGGGCCGCCCGCTCGGCTTCTGGCGCGCCGACGAGGTGATGCAGACCGACCCGCGCAGCCAGGGGCGCGGCGGCAGCGTGGCCGGCGAAACGATGGCCGACGAGCGCGCGGGAGCCGCCGCGCCGTCGCTGGGCGCCATGCCGGGGAGCGAACACCTGTCGGCGTTGCGTGAAACCTACCTTCGCTTGCTGGCGCAAGAGCAGGGGCTGGCGTTTCTTCATCTGCAATCGCCACAGGGTTTGGCAACGGCGTTGACGGCCCCGGCGCTGGCCAAGCCGGTCCCGGTTCGCGCCGATGCGCGGGTTGCGCTGGCAGGGCTGGCGTTGTGCCTGCTGCTGGCCCGCCACGCCGCACCCTTGTCGCGATGGGTTCGAGGGCGGGTCGTTGCGCGCCCCTGAGCAGCCCGACCCGGCCTGCTAGAAGCAGTCTTCCTGCGGAACCTTCAAGCGGCAACTCCAGCGGAAGATGTCTCCCGGGCGTTTGGCGGAGCGCCTGAACACTGCGGTGGCCTCGTGGTCGATGGCGTCCGGCAGTGGCAGGGCCACTGGCGCCGCGGTCGAGTTGGTGTAGAAGTTGAGGAAGCAGGTGCCGCCCGCCTCGCACAGCCTCTGGATCTGCTGGAAGTAGGCCGCGCGGTCGCGCGCCTGCGCCTCCGGAACGATGACGAAGCGCACCATTCCCTGCTCGCCGGCCAAGGGCCAGGGCGCGTCGGGCGCGGCCCGCACCAGGGCGGGCGCCGCCCACGCGAGGAGCACGGCCAGCCAGCCCGCGAGTCGCACCTGCACGGCCGGTGCGGGCGATGCACGCGGCGTTGTCGAAGGGCTTGGGCGATGAGCCATCGGAACAGGGACGCCATGGCACGGCGCGGGGTTGGGTTGCCAAGCATGGTATCCGCACTGGTGTGGCGCAAGGCGAACACCCATTGCCGTCGGAGTGTCTGTTCGCGGGCCACCGCTTGGCAAGCTCGCGGCCCTGGCATCAGCCTTTGGGCTGGCGGGCAGGCTGCCTCCGGGGCTCGCTCGCGACTGGCCCGGCCACGACGGCGGCAACGCACTGAAGCTGGAACACGGTGGCCGCTGGCTGGCTGTTCAGCGCCGTGCACCGCCGCTACCTTATGCTGACGGCACCGGGCTGGAGCGGGCTGGCGATGCGCCTCCAAGCGGTGCAGTCAAGGCCCGGGTGGTCGAGGCGTTGCGGAGGCAAGGGTGAGTGCGATGGAGACTGTCGATGCGGTGGTGATCGGGGCCGGCGTGGTCGGGCTGGCGGTGGGCCGGGCGCTGGCGCTGCGCGGGCTGGAGACCGTGGTGCTCGAGCGCGAGAACGCCATCGGCACCGGCGTCAGCTCGCGCAACAGCGAGGTGATCCATGCCGGCCTGTACTACCCGTACGGGTCGCTGAAGGCGCGTTTGTGCGTCGGCGGCCGCGAACAGCTTTACGCATTCTGCGAATCGCACGGCGTGGCGCAGCGGCGCTGCGGCAAGCTTGTCGTCGCGACCGGCTCCGAACAATTGCCGGGCCTGGTTCAACTGGCCGAGCGCGGGCGTGCCAACGGCGTGCTCGACTTGCAGATGCTGAGCGCGGTCGAGGCCCGCGCGCTGGAGCCGGCACTGCGCTGCGTTGGGGCGTTGCTGTCGCCGTCGAGCGGCATCATCGACAGCCACGGCCTGATGCTGGCGTTGCAGGGCGATCTGGAGCGGGCCGGCGGCGCGCTGGCGTTGCAGTCGCCTGTCGCGGCAATTCAGTGCGAGGCGGGCGGCCACGTCCTCGAAGTCGGCGGTGCCGAGCCGATGATGCTGCGAGCACGTTGCGTCGTGAACGCGGCCGGCTTGCGTGCGCCGGCGTTGGCGTCGGCGATGCACGGGCTCGATGCTCGCCATGTTCCGAAGGCGCGCTTCAGCAAGGGCTGCTACTACGCGCTGACGGGCAAGGCGCCGTTCGGCCGGCTCATCTACCCGATGCCGCAAGAGGCCTCGCTGGGCGTGCACCTGACGCTCGATCTCGCGGGCCAGGCGCGCTTCGGTCCCGACGCGCAGTGGCTCGACGTGGCGAGTGCCGACGCCATCGACTACCGCGTCGATCCGGCGCGCGCCGATGGCTTCTATGCCGACGTGCGCCGCTACTGGCCGGCGTTGCCCGACGGCGCCTTGCAGCCGGCCTACAGCGGCGTGCGGCCCAAGATCCACGGCCCGGGCGAGCCGGCGCCCGACTTCTGCGTGCAGGGGCCGGGCGAACACGGCGTGCCGGGGCTCGTCAACCTGTTCGGCATCGAATCGCCGGGGCTCACGAGTTGTCTTGCGCTGGCTGACGAGGTGGTGCTCCGACTGGGTGCGTGAGCGCGCCGCGCGCGAAGGTTCAAGCCGCCGTTTCCGGGCTCACCCACTGCCCGTCGCGCAACACCTGGCAAGGCCCGAACTGCGCCTTGTAGGCCATCTTCGGGCTCTCCGCGATCCAGTAGCCGAGGTAGACGTGGGGCAGCTTCAGCAGCCGCGTCTGCTCGATCTGCCACAGCACGTTGTAGGTGCCGTAGCTGGTGTTCGGCTCGGGCTCGTAGTAGGTATAGACCGCCGACAGCCCGTCGTTGAGGATGTCGAGGATCGAGATCATCTTCAGCGCACCGAGGCCCGTCTCGGACGGCTCGCGGAACTCGACCAACCGTGAATTGACGCGGCTTTGCAGCAGGAACTGGGTGTACTGGTCGATGCTGTCGTGGTCCATCCCGCCGCCACTGTGGCGGCCGGCCTGGTAGCGCAGGTAGAGTTGGTAGTGCTCGGGCACGAAGCACAGCCGCAGCACACGGGCCTGCAAAGCGTGGTGCGCGCGTGCGGCGCGGCGTTGGCTGCGCGTGGGCACGAACCCGGCCACCGGCACGCGCAGCGGCACGCAGGCGCGGCAACCGTCGCAATAGGGCCGGTAGGTGAACATGCCGCTGCGCCGAAAGCCGTTGGCCACCAGCCCCGAATAGGCGTCGGCGTTGATCAGGTGGCTGGGCGTGGCGACCTGCGAGCGCGCCAGGCGCTGCGGCAGGTAGCTGCACGGGTAGGGCGCCGTGGCGTAGAACTGAAGCGATGAAAGCGGAAGCTCTTTCGGGTGGGTCACGGGCCGGCATCCTCGATCCGGGGCGCGTCGGGCAGGGTGTGCAGACGAAGCCAGTGCCTGGGATCATAGGTCCAATCGCGCGGTGGAGCTTCCCTCAAGCGGGGGACGATCAGGCGCTCGAAGGTGGTGCGTGGAATCTCTCTCGCACCCAGTGAGGCGAGGTGCCCGGTGCGTTGCTGGCAGTCGATCAGGTCGATCCCGTTGCCGCGGCAAAAACACACCAGCGCCGCGAGCGCGATCTTGGAGGCGTCGGTGCGGTGCGAGAACATCGACTCGCCGAAGAACATCCGCCCCAGGTTCACGCCATAAAGCCCGCCAACGAGTTCGCCATCAACCCAGGTCTCGACACTGTGCACTGCCGGCCAGGCGCAATAGGCGCTGATCATCTCCGGCATGATCCAGGTGCCGTCCTGCCCGTCACGCGGCACATGGGCGCAGGCCAACATGACCTCGCGCAGCGCGCTGTCGATTCGCAGTTCGCAGTTCGGTGCGGCGGCGAACCGGGCGATGGCCTTGCGCAGCGAGCGCGTGAGGCGGAACTCTGCGGTCGGCAGCACCATGCGTGGGTCGGGCGACCACCACAGCACCGGCTGCCCCGGGCTGTACCAGGGAAAGACGCCGCGCGAGTAGGCCTCGTTCAGGCGCCGCTCGGTGATCGCGCCGCCGGCGACCAGCAAGCCGGGCGCCTCGCTGCCCGGGCCCAGCGCCTGCGAGGTGGGGGGAAGGGGCTGGCTTTCGTTCTGGAGCCAGGCAATCACGGCGCGCTCAGCGGGCTGCGGGGGCGCGCTCGCACCACGGTCGCAACCGTTACTTGCTGCGGCTTGCGGTTGCAGCCGGCTTGGCCGGTTTCGCAGCGGGCTGCAGCCCTTCGGACATTCCGATCAAGACCCCGCTGACGAGGGTGGAGTAGCTGGCCATCATCGCCTGTGCGGCCTTGAGCCCGCTGGCCCGGCTGTCGCGGAGGGTGGTCTGGGCCTGCGCGAGCATCTGCTCTACCGTCTGGCTGGCCCCGGCGCCGGTGCTTGTGCCCCTGAGCTTCATGGCGTCGAGCACCTGCGCCCACGGCCCCGGCAGCGGCTGGCCGGCGCCCTGCGCGGCCTTGCCCACCGTGGCGAAGAACATGTCCTCCATACCCTCCAGGTTGGCCAGCGCGCTCTTGACCTGCTTTTCCTGCACATCCACCCCCTGCCCGACAAACTGCGCCAGCGCACGGCGGTTGGCTTCCACGGTCTTGAGCAGTGCCGCATCCATCCCCGCAAAGGCTTGAGTGAGCAGCCCCTCCACGTCAGGCATCGGCAAGCCGCTCTTGGCCGCCCCGCTGGAGGCCGCCTCGGTCACGGTCTTCAACACGCCGCGGATGTTGGCCAGCGTCAGCTCGCGGCCCTGCAAGGCCTTGAGCGTCGCTTCACTCACCGCCTTGCGCAGCGCCTCGCCCTGCTTGGCAGTCGCCTCGGAGAACATGCTGACCAGCGCGTCCTGGTCGATGCCTGACTTCATCATTGTTCGCTCCTCGTTGGATCGGGTGGTTCGTGGTCCGGTCCGGCGCCGGGCCGCTCCCCTTGGGAGGCGACGCCGCAGGCGTCTTGGGGCCGTCAACTATTGCATGTGCTGGCCGCCGTTGATGGCGATGTTCGCACCGGTCACAAAGGCGGCTTCTTCGGATGCGAGGTAGATGATCAGGCCCGCCACCTCCTCGGGCTTGCCCAGCCTGCCCACCGGGATGTGCGGCAGGATCTTGCTCTCCAGCACTTCCTTCGGGATGGCCGTGACCATCTTGGTCCCGATGTAGCCCGGCGAGATGGTGTTGACGGTGACGTTCTTCTTCGCCACTTCGAGCGCCAGCGCCTTGGTGAAGCCGTGCACGCCGGCCTTGGCGGCCGAGTAGTTGGTCTGGCCGAAGGCGCCCTTGGAGCCGTTGACTGAAGAGACGTTGATGATCCGGCCCCAGCCGCGCTCGACCATGCCGTCGGCGACTTGCTTGGTCATGTTGAACAGGCTGTCCAGGTTGGTCCGCATCACAGCGTCCCAGCTGATCTTGTCCATTTTCTTGAAGGTGGTGTCGCGGGTGATGCCAGCGTTGTTGACGAGCACATCGACCGCACCGACCTGCGCCTGCACCGCGGCCACGGCCTGGGTGCAGGAGTCGTAGTCGGCCACATCACAGGCCACCGCCAGGATGTCGTAGCCCTTGGCCTTCATCGCAGCCACCCATTCAGCATGGGTCTTGTTGCCCGGCGAGTAGGTCACGACGACCCGGTAGCCGGCATCAGCCATCTTGGTCGAGATGGTCTCGCCGAGACCCCCCATGCCGCCCGTGACGAGAACTACTTTTTGTTGCGCCATCGCTGTCTCCTTGG
>JANOVJ010000282.1:0-5329 GCA_031417295.1 bacterium
AGAACTCGGGCCAGAGGTCCCAGTTGCCCGAGTCGACGGCACTGGCGTAGTCCGCATACAGCTGGGTCAGCGCCAGCCAATCTTCGAAGTTCAGGTTCGTGCTCATCGCTCAGGCCTTCCGAGCAGATGTGGCTTTGCCACTCTGCTCGCTCCCCTCGAGGGGCGGTGACGGCAAAGCCGCCGCCTGGGGGCTCTCCATCACATCGCGCCAGTAGCGGTACATGCCGCGGATCAGCGTCTCGGTGACCATGTGTTCGGTGTCCTCCACCTCGCGCCCCCCAAGTTCGGCCAGCGTGCGGTGAAAGGGCTTCGACTCGAAGGCCTGTTGCGAGAACTCGATGACCTCGCCATCGTCGGCCGAGACGAAACCGGCCGGCCCGAACAGGTTGGCCTGGCGCAGCCGCCGCTGCGTCATCTCTTCGGTGTCGTCGTCGAAGCCGAAGTGCGTCCAGACGAAGTCGAAGCTGCCGTGGCCGGTCGGCTGGATGTGGCGCGTCGATACGCTGTTGACCTGCTGCTGCAGGATCACGCTCGGGAAGATGGTCGTCATCACCGCGGTCGGAACTGGAGCCCCCACGCTCGGCACTTCGTGCGCTTCGCTGCCCCCCGAGGGGGCTGCCGCCGGCTTGGGGCGGCCCGGCGTCGGCGGACCGCCCCACCAGGGCTCGGGCACGATGTCGAGGAAGCTCGGGTCGTTGAGCTGCATGCTCTCCTTGAAGCTCGCGACCTGCGTCACCTGGTCGGACTTTCCTGCCGTGCCGCGTGTCGAGATCATGGCCGCGTGGCGGTGCTTCTCGTCCATGCGCAGCTGCGACCTGTTATCGGCCCGCCAGAGCCCGAAGGTGACGAACCAGGTGTGCAGCAGGCCCGGGTGGTATGGGTCCTTGATGTTCTCCTGCATCAGCTTCCAGTTGCCGGGGATGCGCTGGCGGTTGTAGCCGAGGATCTTCAGCTTGCGGCCGTTGAACAGGCGATCGAAGTAGCCAAGGATCGTTGGGCCAAGGAACGCCTCGAGGGACTCGACGTCCGGGTCGAACGAGGCGAAGACGACGCCGCCACGCATGGCGACCTTCAGCTTCGTCAGGCCGTGGTCGCTGGTCTTGAAGTCGGCCGGCATGCCGCCATGCACCTGCCCGTCCTGCTTCACGCCGCGCCGGAACGGCACGCCTTGCAGGTCGCCCTTGAGGGTGTAGCTCCACTGGTGGTAGGGGCAGACGAACTCCTTGCGATTGCCATGGCGCTCGCGGCAGAAGCGCATGCCGCGGTGCGCACAGACGTTCTCGACAACGCCGATGGCGCCCTCGGCGTCGCGGGTCATGATGACCGAGCGCTCGCCGACCACCGTGCGCTTGAAGTCGCCCGTGTTCGGGACCTCGGCTTCGAGGCCGACGTAGCACCAGTGGTTCCTGTAGAAGAAGCGCTCGAGCTCGCGCTTGTACAGTTCGTCGCTCGTGTAGGTCAGGAACGGGATGCGCGAGGTGCCCTCGCTCTCCCAGTGCGCTTCTGTCGGAAAGACCGTCGACGTGTCGCTCATGCTTGTCTCCTTGGTGTTTTGCATTGCGGCGGCGTCAGCCCTCGACGCGGACCGCGATCTCGCCGAGGCCGGTGATCGCGCCGCGCATCAGATCCCCAGCCACGACCGCGTTCACGCCCTCGGGCGTGCCGGTCATGATGATGTCGCCCGGCTCCAGGGTTTCGTACTCGGAGAGGTAGGCCACGCATTCGGCCACTGACCAGATCAGCTTGTCGATGTCGGACGACTGCCGCGGCTGGTCGTTGACCTGCAGGGTGATCGCCGCAGACGCCACATGCCCCACCTCCCGAACGCGATGGAGCACGCCGATCGGCGCCGACTTCGCGAAGGACTTGCCGAACTCCCATGGCCGGCCCTTGTCGCGGGCTTCGAGCTGCAGGTCGCGGCGCGTCATGTCCAGTCCGACCGCATAGCCATAAACGTGATCGAGCGCATCGGCGATCGCGATGTCGTGCCCGCCCTTGCCGATCGCGACGACCAGCTCGATCTCGTGGTGATAGTTCTTCGTCTTGGGCGGATAGGGAACGCTCGTCGAACGGGTCGCATCGACCACCGCGTTGGCCGGCTTCATGAAGAAGAACGGCGGCTCGCGATCCGGGTCCTTGCCCATCTCGCGGGCGTGGGCGGCATAGTTGCGGCCGACGCAAAAGACGCGATGGACCGGGAACCGCTCGTCGCGTCCGGCAACGGTCAGGGTGTGCAGCGGCGGGGCTTCGATGGCGAGCTTCATGGGGGTGTCTTCTGGGAAGGGTGAAGAGCGATCAGCGGCGCTGCTCGCGCAGGGCGCTCAAAGGCGCTGCTCGCGCCATAGGCCGAGTGCCTGCTGCACGGGGCGATCGGAGAAGCTGAACATGACGGTGTCACGGTCCGCGCGGAGTTGGAGCGTGTGCCACGAGGGCACGACGAAGACGTCGTTCTCCTGGACGCGCCAGGCCGCTTCGCCGGCCTTCACTTCGCCGCCGCCTTCGAGGCACACCACCACCGTGCCGTCGGTCGAGCGCAGCGGCTTGGTCTCGAAGCCGGACGGCAGCCATTGCGCGAACGCACCGATCGTCGGCATCGGCGAAGCGCCGGTCGCCGGGTTCACGTAGCGCAGCTTGAAGCCCTGGTGAGCGTCCGGCGTGCCATGCGCGATCGCCTTCAGTGATGCGCGGGTGCGCTCGAAGGGGTAGACGAACACGCGTGTGGGGTCGGCCGCCTTCGGCGCGTAGTCGACGGGCACCATGTTCGCGCCATAGCGCGCCAGCGCGTCGCCCTCGGGTCGCAGCGCCTGCTGCGTCTGCTGGCCGCTCTTCTCGGCAAAGCCAGCGTCGAGAAAGCGCACGATCGGGATGTCGAGTCCGTCCAGCCAGACGACCGGCTGGTCCCCGAGGTTGCCGTGGTCATGCCAGGTCCACGCCGGCGTGATGATGAAGTCGCCGCGGTGCATGGTCGTGCGCTCACCGTCGACCGCCGTGTAGGCGCCCTCGCCGTCCAGCACCAGCCGCAGCGCCGACTGGGTGTGGCGGTGGGCGGGTGCGACCTCGCCGGGCAGGATCAACTGAAGGCCCGCGTACAGCGATTGCGTGATGCACGACTGGCCCCGCAGGCCAGGGTTCTCGAGAATCAGGACGCGGCGTTCCGCCTCCTCGGCGCTGATAAGGCGGCCCGCTTCGAGCACTTGCTCGCGGAGTTCGGTGTAGCGCCAGATGACCGCCTGCGCGTGTGACTGCGGCTGGGTGGGAACCAGCGCGTGAAGCACCTCCCACAGCGGTGTCATGCTCTGCGCGCCGATGCGGGCGTAGTAATCGGACCGAGCAGCGGCGCGCTCGCGCTGGGCGTTGGGGGAAAGCTTTGCTTCGTACACGGAGCGCTCCATCAGTTCGGTTGGGTGTAGAAGGCGTCGGCGTAAATTCGCGCGGGGTCGATGCCCTTCTGGCGGGCAAGGACGGAGGCCGCCTCGACCATCGGCGGTGATCCGCAGAGGTAGGCGCGCCAACCATCGAGACGCCCCAGGTCCTGTTCGATCACCTCGGTGACAAGGCCGCAGCGCTGCTCGCGCGGATCGCCGCCGGAGGTGACGACGACGTGCAGCTTGAACGCCGGGTGTCTGCGCTCGATCTCTGCAAGCCAGCCCAGCCCGTAGACATCGTGCGGCGAGCGCACGCCGAAGTACAGGTGGACAGGGTTCGGCATGCCTTGCGCGATGGCGCCGCGCAGGATGGACAGGATCGGTGCCAGCCCGGTGCCGCCCGCGACGCACAGGACCGGGCCGTCGTGTTTGGTGCGCAGATACGCAGTGCCGAGCGGCCCGCTGACACGGACCGCATCGCCGGGCTTCAACTCGTTGGCGATGTAGGCTGAGACACGCCCGCCGGGCACCACGCGGACATGGAACTCCAAGGTGGCGTCTCCGTGCACACCCGCCATCGAGTAGGGCCGAACGTGCTCGGGCGTGAACTGAAGTTGCGCGTACTGACCGGGCGAGAACTCGAGCGGCTTGGCCGGCTTCAACACCACCCGCTTGATGTCGTGTGTCAGGGTCTCGACCGCCTGCACGGTCGCCTTGATGATGCGGGCCGGGTGCACCACGATCTCGTCAGGCTCGGGGATCTCGATCGTGCACGGCTCGGTCAGGAAGGTCTGGCAGGCCAGAACGCAGGAGTCGTCGCTGTCCAGCGGGTTTTGCTGCGTGCCGCCCGAGTCGAGCACATCGCCCGCAATCACCCGGCAGCGGCAGGTGCCGCAGCGGCCCGCCATGCAGCTGTAGGACATCGGCACCTGCGCGTGGCGCAGCGCGTCGAGCAGGTTCGCGCCCGGCTCGACATCGATGACTCTCTGCAGCGGTTGGATCAGCACTTCCATGGCGCAATGATCGTGACTGCGCCCAGATCAGCCAATGGGGTTCGGGATATAAACCGTATCACTGACAGTGATGAAGTGAACGCGGAGGAGACGACATGGAGCTTCATGAACTCGACCTGAACCTGCTGGTCGTCTTCAACCAGTTGCTCATCGAGCGACGGGTCTCGAAGGTGGCCGAGAACCTTGGCATCTCGCAGCCCGCGGTGAGCAATTCCCTGGCGAAAATGCGCAGGATCTTCGGCGACGACTTGTTCCTGCGAACCCCGAAGGGCATGGAGCCGACACCCTTCGCCGATCAGCTCGCGGAATCAGTGAGCTACGCGCTCGCAATGATCCACAGCGGCGTCAACCAGCGGACGACGTTCGAGCCGTCCACCGCGAAGCGCGCATTCACGATCGGCATGACAGACATCGGCGAGATCTACTTCCTGCCGGCCCTGATAGAGCGGCTCCGAAGCGAGGCCCCCGGCGTGACCCTGAGCACGATGCGCAATGCCGCCATCAACCTGCGCGACGACCTTGAGTCCGGCAAGGTCGACCTGGCGCTCGGGCTGCTGCCGCAACTCAAGGCCGGCTTCTTTCAGCGTCGGTTGTTCAGCCAAAGCTACGTCTGCCTGATGCGACAAGGACACCGCCTCGACAAGCGACGAATTTCGTTGGCGGAGTTCTCCAGTGCCGAGCATCTGGTCGTGATCTCCGCCGGCACCGGCCACGGCAAGGTCGACGAACTGCTGCTGCGCAGCGGCGTCGAACGCAGCGTGCGGTTGACGGTGCCCCATTACGTCAGCGTGGGGCACATCCTGCGCGGCTCCGACCTGATCGCCACCGTGCCGAAGCGACTCGCCGATCGACTCGTCGAACCCTTCGGCCTTGTCGAAGTCCCGCATCCGGCCACGCTGCCCGACGTGGCCATCAACGTCTTCTGGCACGCCAAGTACCACCGTTCACCGG
>JANOVJ010000283.1:0-3467 GCA_031417295.1 bacterium
GGAACCCGTGGCTGGGGCTGGCAACGTTGGCCACCTGGCTGATCGTCGCGTTCTTCTTCCGCTACTCGTCGCCGGCACCAGCGGGCTGAAATCCCAGATCAACAGTTGGTAGAACGGCGCGAACACGGCCGCCACCAGCGAGGCCAGCGACGAGTAGCGGAAGAAGAACGCGACGATCAGCCAGGTGGCCAACGTTGCCAGCCCCAGCCACGGGTTCCAGGCCAGCAACACGCCGGCGGCGGTGGCCACGCCCTTGCCGCCCTGGAAGCGAAAGAACACCGGCCACAGGTGACCGAGGAACGCCGCCAACCCCACCAGGCCGAGCGTGCCTTCGCCCAGGCCGAAGCGCTCGCCGTACAGCAACACGAGCAGCACCGGCACGTAGCCCTTGAGCACGTCGAAGGCCAGCGTCAGCCCGGCGGCAGCCTTGTTGCCCGAGCGCAGCACGTTGGTCGCGCCCGGGTTGCCCGAGCCGTAGCTGCGCGGGTCGTTCAGGCCCATCGCGCGGCTGATGAGGACGGCGAACGACAGCGAGCCGATCAGGTAAGCCAGTACCGTGGCCAGCACCGGAAAGATCGCAGGATAGATTGCTTGCATCCGCCTATTCTGCACTGGCGCACTGCACCGGCCGCGCGGCTAGCAGCCGCAGCAGAACGCCCGGTTCGATACCGATCAAGTAACCGCGCTGGCCGCCGTTGATGCAGATCAGTGGCAGTTCGAGCACGCTGGCCTCCACGTACACCGGCATCGGCTTGCGAATGCCGAACGGCGAGGTGCCGCCGACCGGGTAGCCGCTGTGACGCTGCGCTACCTCGGGCGTGCACGGCTCGACCTTCTTGCAGCCGATCTGCCGTGCCAGGTTCTTCAGGCTCACGCTGCGGTCGCCATGCATCAGCACCACGAGCGGCTGCGCGCGCTCGTCCTGCATCACGAGCGTCTTCACGATCTGGTGCTCGGGCACGCCGAGCTGGCGCGCCGATTCGGCCGTGCCGCCGCGCTCGACGTAGGCATAGACATGTTCGGCGAAGGCGACGCCGTGCTGGCGCAGAAACTGCGTGGCGCGGGTCTCGCTGACATGGGCGGTTTTCTTGCTCATGCTGGGTCGGGCGGTTCGTGAATCGGCCGGCCCATCATCGCGGCAAGCGAACCGCCACTTCAAGCCCCGGCTGCGCATTGCGCAGTTCGAGCCGCCCGCCATGCGCCTGCGCCACCAGCCGGCACAGGTACAGCCCCAGGCCAACGCCGCCGGTGCTGCGCTGGCGAGCCGAATCGGGGCGGTAGAACGCCTCGCTCAGGTGCGCCAGTTGTTCTTCCGGCACACCGGGGCCGTGGTCGCGCACGAGCAGGCACACGGCGCCCGCTTCGAGCGCGGTCGCCACCTGCGGCGGCTCCCCCGCCTCGCCACCGTGGCGCAGCGCGTTGCCGAGCAGGTTGCGCAGCAACAGCCGCATCCGCGCCCGGTCGAGCGCCAGCAGCGGCAGGCCGGGGCTCAACGCGACGGCGATACCGCGCCCGGCAAAGTGCGCGGCGATCACCTCTTCGACCAGCCCGTTCAGATCGCTTGGCTCGGTGTTCAAGGCCGCGTGGCCGGTGGCCAGGCGCTCGCCCTCCAGCAGGTCGTTGATGAGGTCGCGCATCTCCGCCAGGTCGTGCAGCAGCGCATCGCGTGGCGCGCTGTCGTCCACCAGTTCGGCGTTCAGCCGCGCCCGCGTCAGCGGCGAGCGCAGCTCGTGGCTGATGGCGAGCAGCAGTTGCCGCTTGGCGTCGAGCCGCTGCTGCAGTTCGGCCGCCATGGTGTTGATCTGCGCTGCCAGTTCGCCCAGCTCGTCGCTGCGGCGCGGGCGGATCGGTTGCGAGAAATCGCCCTGGCCAAAGCGCACCGCCCCGGCGTGAATGTCGTCCAGCGGCCGCAGCAGGCGGCGCACCACGGCGTAGGCCAGGGCCGTCATCAGCAGCAGCAAGGCGAGCGTCGTCCAGCCGACCAGCCGCGGCCGGTCGTGCGCCGGCACCGTGGCCAGGCCGAAGGTGACGCGGTGGCCGTCGGCGGTGGTGCGCGCGAGTAGCCAGTCGCCGCCCATGCCGTCACCGGCCAGCGGGTCGCGCCAGCGGGAGTGCCGCTCGTCAGTCTCGTGTGGCTGCGAGTTCCAGTGGACGCTCGGCCCTTCGATGGCTATCCGCAACGGCAGCCGCTGCGTCAAGGCCAGGGCCTTGGCAACATCGGGCGGGCTGCCGATCTGCGCTGCCAGCATATCGACGTAGTCCACCACCAGCGGGCGCGCGTAGTCTTGCCAGCCGCTGCGCAGCAGGCGCTGCGCACCGCCGATGAAGACCACCGTTGTCGCCAGCGCGAGCAGCAGGAACAGGCTGACCAGGCGCCACTTCAGCGAGCGACGCAGCCGGCTGCGCTGCCAACGGCCGCGCCAGCGCGACGGCACGGGTGGCGCCACCGCCGGAGCCTTCATGCGCGCAACGCCGCGAAGGTGTAGCCCACGTTGCGCAGCGTCTTGATGCAGTCCAGCGGCTCAAGTTTTCGCCGCAGCCGGCTCACCAGCAGATCGACCGCGCGGGTGACCAGCTCAGACTCATGGCCGCGCAGGCGGTTCAGGATTTCGTCGCGGCTGAAGATCTTCTGCGGCGCGCCGGCCAGCAGCGCCAGCAACTCGAACTCGGTGCCGGTGAGCTCCAGCGTCTCGCCCTGGCGCAGCACCTGGCGCCGCTCGAGATCGATCTCGATGCCCGCGAACACCAGCCGCTGTGCCGAAGGCGCAGGCGTGCTGCGCGCGCGGCGCAGCACGGTCTGCAGGCGGGCCAGCAACTCGCGCGGCTCGAAGGGTTTGGGCAGGTAGTCGTCGGCGCCGATTTCCAGGCCGACCACGCGGTCCATCACGTCGCCGCGGGCGGTGAGCATCAGGATCGGGATATCGCTTTCGCGGCGGATCGTGCGGCAGAGCTCGAAGCCGTCCATCTCGGGCAGCATCACGTCGAGAATGGCGGCGTCGTAAGGCTGGGCGCGCAGCTTGGCCAGGCCGCTGCTCGGCCGCACCGCGCTGTCGAGTGCGAAGTCGAAGCGCTTGAAGAACGCGGCCAGCGGCGCGGCCAGCAACGCGTCGTCGTCGATCAGCAGAATGCGGCGCATGGGCGATTGTTGTTCATGCTGCGTCGCGCCTGCTTCGGCTTCGGCTTCGATCGATCAACCGCGCCAGCCGTGGCGCTTGCCCATGAAGTCGCGCACCTTCTGCTGCTGCGCCGGGTTCAGGCCGTCGTAGAACACGGCCAGTGCGGCGATGACCTCCGGGCTCTTGCCTTGCAGCGCGGCCGTCTTGGCGTCGATCACCGCTTGCGCGCGGGCGCTGTCAAAGACCGGCCCGGCCACCAGGGCCTGCGCTTCGGCGCGCGGGTCGGTCGTGGTGCCGACGAGCGCGAAGCGCTGCGCCCGCAAGGCATCGGCAAGTGCACCGAGCCGCTCC
>JANOVJ010000284.1:0-3551 GCA_031417295.1 bacterium
GGGTGTTGATGAGAAAGCCGAACAGCCCGGCGCCAACGAGGTTCCAGAAACTCACCGCGAGGAAGAACACGATCGGCCAGCGGTAGCGCTGCATCCACGGCGTGGCCTGGCCATGCTGCCAGGTGGTGTAGGCCTCCAGCCTGATCAAGGCCAGCGGCACCACTTCGAGCGCCGAGATGCTGGCACCCAGCGCGACCACCGCCGTCGTGGTGCCGGCGAAGTACAGATGGTGGAAGGTGCCGAGAATGCCGCCGGCCATGAACACGATGGTCGCGAACAGCACGTTGATGGTCGCCGTCTTGCCGCGCACCAGGCCGAGCTTGACGAACAGGAAGCTGATCACCGCAATCGCAAAGACCTCGAAGAAGCCCTCGACCCAGAGGTGCACCACCCACCAGCGCCAGTACTCGACCATCGAGAGGTGGGTGTGCTCGCTCCACATCAGCCCGGCGCCGTAGAGCAGCCCGATGGCGACGGTGGAGAGGAACAGCAGGCCGACGATCGACGACATCTCGTCCTTGCGCCGCAGCGCCGGCCACAGCGCGCGGCCGACGAGGGTGAGCCAGAGCAGCAGGCCGATGAACAGGAACCACTGCCAGAAGCGGCCGATGTCGGTGTACTCCCAGCCCTGGTGGCCGAACCAGAAGTTGTGCTCGAGCCCGAGCTTTTGCATCACCGCGAACCACTGCCCGGCGAAGGCGCCAGCGACGATCACGATCAGGCACGCGAACAGCGCGTTCACGCCCAGGCGCTGGAACTTGGGCTCGTGGCCCGAAATGGCCGGCCCGATGTAGAGGCCCGTGGCGAGCCACGCGGTCGCGATCCACAGCACCGCGAGCTGGGTGTGCCAACTGCGCGTCAGCGCGTAGGGCAGCACGTCGGCGAGCGCAATGCCGTAGGCGTCCTGGCCTTCGACCTGGTAGTGCGCGGTGGTCGCGCCGAGCAGGATCTGGAGCAGGAACATCGCCAGCACCAGCCAGAAGTACTTGGCGGTGGCGCGCATCGAAGGTGTGATCGCCAGACCTTGCAGCGGGTCTTGCTGCGGCGGCGGGCGGGCGTCGGCCTTGTCGCGGTCGTGCCAGACCGCGTTGTGCCAGCCGAGCAGCGCAATGCCGGCAATCATGAAGAGCACGCTGAAGACGCTCCAGATGAAGGTGGTCGAGGTCGGCGCGTTGCCCACCAGGGGCTCGTAGGGCCAGTTCTGGGTGTAGCTCATGGCCTCGTCGGGGCGCTGGGTCACGGTCGCCCAACTGGCCCAGAAGAAGAACGCGCCGAGGGCGCGGCGGTGCGCGGCGTCGGGCACCGTGTCTTCGCGCATCGCATAGCTCTTGCGCAGCTCGTGCGTCGCCGGGTCGGCGGAAAACAGGCTCGCGTAGTGCGCCGCCACCTGCGCGATCGCCTGGGCCCGGTCGTCGGGAACGACGATGCGCTGGCTCGCGGCGTCGTAGGTGTTGCGCCGGATCAGCGGCCGCAGTTCGGCCTGCACGCGGGCCTGCTGGCCGGCGTCGAGTTGGTCGTAGGCGAGGCCGTCGTTCGCCCGCGAGTGCAGGTTGAACCAGGCCAGCGCTTCCCGGTGCAGCCAGTCGGCCGACCAGTCGGGCGCCACCAGCGCGCCATGGCCCCAGATCGAACCGAGCTGCTGGCCGCCGATGCTTTGCCAGACCTGGCGGCCGAGCTCGATCTCGGCCCGGGTGTAGACCGTGGCCCCGCTGTCGGTGACCACCGCCTGCGGCATCGGCGGCGCCTGGCGGTGGATTTCGCTGCCCATCCAGAGCAGCACGCCGAAGCCGACGATGAGCAGGGTGCTGAGGCTGAGCCAGAGTTTGCGGGTGGTGGTCATGACACGGTCTCCTCAAGGGTGGGGCGATGAGCGGCCGTTGTGACGGCTCTGCGTTGGATGCTTGACTTCGTTTCGACCGATAGAACGGGAGCCTTTCCCTTCAGCCCGAACCGGCCCGGACCAGGCGCAGCGTTGTCAGCCGCGTGCCCTGCGGCAGACCGGCCTGGATCGCATCGATCGCTGCCTGCGGCGACTGCCGGCGCGGATCGACCGCGAACGACAGCGCAGGCGGTTGCGCCGAGACGCGCACGCTCTGCGGATTGACGCCGCGCGCCTTTTGCGCCGCGTCCTTCAGGCGCTGCGCGGGCACCTGCCCGGCGACTGAACAGAACACCGTCACGTCGCCGCGGGCGGCCGCGCGCTCGACCGTGGCGTGGTCATACGTCGCGGCGATCTTGTCTTCGGCGCAGGCGCCGCAGGCATGGCTGGCGGCGGGCGCGAACGCTGCCACCGCGATGGCCGCGGTGAAGGCCGCAGTGAAGGCGAACCTGAGCGTCTTCATCACGGCCTTGCGCCCGACGCCGCGGAGCCCGCCTTCGGCGGCGGCAGGTTCTGGTCGGCCCACTTGAAGTAGGCCAGGTACTGCTTGATCTCGCCGTCGCTCAGGCCCTGGTTGGGCATCGGAATCTTCCACTTGTCGAGCAGCGCCTTGGCCGTGGCGTCGGTCTGCAGCATCTTCTCGGGCGACTTGAGCCAGTTCGTCAGCCAGGCCGTGTCGTGGCGCTTGGTGGTGCCGTAAAGATCGGGGCCGAGCTTGTCGCCGCCGCTGATCGAATGGCAGGCCAGACACTTCGATTCGAAGGCGAGCTTGCCCTGCACCGCCTGCGGGTCGGTCGGCGCGCCCGGGGCGGGGATGTTGTGGTGCTCCGGGTCGCCGCCCTCGGGCTTGCCGCCTGCGGCAATCAGGCCCACCGCGCCCTGCGACGCATTGGCGAAGTGGTGATCGACCATCACGTAGCTGCCGGCCTCGGGCACGATGAACTCGACGATGGCGCCGCTCGACGAGCCGAGCAGCACCGTCTGCATGCCGCGGAACTGGTTGTCGGGGTTTCCGTCGATCCACACCCGGTCGAAGATCGTGCCGACGACGTGGAAGCTCGAGGTGTTGGACGGCCCCACGTTCATCACGAACAGCCGCACCCGCTCGCCCGGCTTGGCTTGCAAAGGCGTCTCGACCATGCCGTTGTAGCGGCCGTTGAACACGGTGTAGGTGGGCCGCTTGGCGCGCAGGCGTTCGGCGTCGAGCACATACAGCGGCTGGCCGTCGACCTTGCGCCTCTGCGGGTCGGGCTGGGTGTAGAACTCGCTCTGGATCACGCTGTACTCGCGGTCCACCTTCGTCGGGTAGCCGCCGCGCGGCTCGACGATCATGATCCCGTACATGCCCGAGGCAATGTGCTCCAGCACCATCGGCGTGCCGCAGTGGTACATGAAGACGCCCGGGTAGTTGAGCGTGAACTCGAACGAGATCGTCTGCCCCGGCGCGATCGAGCGGTATTTGTCTTGCGGTGACACCATCGCCGAGTGGAAGTCCATCGAGTGCATCATCGGCGCGGCGGTCATGCGCACGCCCGGCACCGGTTCGTCGGAACGGTTGGTCATGGTGAACTTGATGCGGTCGCCGACGCGCGCGCGCACCACCGGCCCCGGCACCTGATCGCCGAACGTCCAGGCGCTGAACTTCACACCGGGCGCGATCTCGATGATCTTG
>JANOVJ010000285.1:0-1853 GCA_031417295.1 bacterium
CAAAAAAACGGTGCGTCCAGTGGCTCACTGCACGATGCGGCGAAAGCTCGCGTAGTGGTCGCCGGTGTAATAACAGGCCTCCGGTGCGGTCGGTTGACGGCCGCCACAGACAATCCGCCGCGCGCCCCGATCGCGGGCGCCCGGCGTCATGACGGTGTATTCCCGGTAATAGCCCTTGGCCTCGGCCGGCAGTTGGCGTTCGCGGTTGCCGAACGCCGAGCCGTCCTTGCTGTGGGCGAACGGGCCACCGGCGCGAATCGACGCTTCGGTTGCCTGTGCCTCCCGTGGCAACTCTGCCATCGCGACCGTGCCTGTCTCGGGCGCCGAGCCCTTGGCGAGCGAACTGACCGATGTCAACAACGCTGCAATGACCGTGATAGCGAGCCCTAACTTGCGTGGTTTCTGCCACACCAGCGGGCGACCGGAGAAAAACACGGGTTTTCCCTGAATACTCAAACCCTGATGGTACAGAAAGTGGGCAGAAAGCTCAAGCCTTTGCCTCAAAACAGGGCATTCCAAGCCGGGTGATAGTGTGTGCTCACAATTCACCAGAGGGCGCAAACAGTAAAATCACCACCACTCGCCTCAGCATAGCGTCGCGAAATATTCTGCGCCGCAGCATGACTGCGCGCCGCGCAGGGTCGCCGGCTCTCGGGGCCCCGTTTTCCCGGCCGGTTGGCGCTTTAGCGCGCGGCGTTGGCGTCCACCACGGTCAGCGCCGTCATGTTGACGATCCGCCGCACCGTGGCCGCCGGCGTCAGGATGTGCGCCGGCTTGGCCGCCCCGAGCAGGATCGGCCCGATCGCGATGCCCCCGCCCGCCGCCGTCTTGAGCAGGTTGTAGGCGATGTTGGCGGCGTCGATGTTGGGCAGGACCAAGAGGTTGGCTTCGCCGTGGAGCGGGCTGTCGGGCATCAGCCGGCCGCGGTAGGCCGGGTCGAGCGCGGCGTCGCCGTGCATCTCGCCGTCCACCTGCAGCCAGGGCGCTTGCTGGCGCAGCAGTGCCAGCGCGTCGCGCATCTTCACCGCCGAGGGTTGGTTGCTCGAGCCGAAGTTTGAGTGCGACAGCAATGCCGCCCGCGGCTCGGTGCCGAAGCGGCGCATTTCCTCGGCCGCGAGGATCGTGATCTCGGCCAGTTGCTCGGCGCTCGGGTCGTAGTTGACGTGGGTGTCCACCAGGTTCACCTGCCGGCCGGGCAGGATCAGCCCGTTCATGCAGGCGTACGTGCTCACGCCCTCGCGCAAGCCGATCACCTGGTCGATGTATTGCAGGTGCATCGCCGTGCCACCCCAGGTGCCGCAGAGCATGCCGTCGACCTCGCCCTTGTGCAGCAGCATCGCGCCGATCAGCGTCAGCCTGCGGCGCATTTCGATCTTGGCGAGCTGCGCCGTCACGCCCTTGCGCGCCGTCATCGCGTGGTAGGTCTGCCAGTAGTCGCGGTAGCGGTGGTCGTGCTCGGTGTTGACGACGTCGTAGTCCTTCTCCGCCTCCAGCCGCAGGCCGAACTTGCGGCAACGCTCGGCGATCACCTCGGGCCGGCCGATCAGCGTCGGCCGCGCCAGCCGCTCGTCCACCACCACCTGCACCGCGCGCAGGACGCGCTCTTCCTCGCCCTCGGCGTAGGCCACGCGCTTGCGCTCGGCGCGACGGGCGAGGTAGAAGATCGGCCGCATCGTTGCACCGGATGCGTAGACGAAGGTCTGCAGCTTGGCGCCGTACGCGCCAAGATCGGCGATCGGCCGCGTGGCCACGCCCGAATCGGCCGCCGCCTTGGCCACCGCCGGCGCAATCATCATCATCAGCCGCGGATCGAACGGCTTCGGGATCAGGTACTCGGGCCCGAAGCTGAGCGC
>JANOVJ010000286.1:0-4700 GCA_031417295.1 bacterium
GGTGCAGCCGTAGCCGGCAACATGAAAGCCGAGCTTTTCCAGGTAAGGCAGCAGGCCGGCCTTCTCCAGGTATTCGGTAACGATGCGCGAGCCCGGCGCGAGCGAGGTCTTGATGTGCGGCTGGACCTTCAGGCCGGCCTCGACCGCCTTCTTTGCCAGCAGGCCCGCCGCCAGCAGCACGCTCGGGTTCGAGGTGTTGGTGCACGAGGTGATGGCAGCGATCAGCACGTCGCCGTTGCCGATGCGCAAATCGCTGCCCTTGGCCTGCGAGGCCGCCAGCGTCGGCCGGTTGCCGACCATCTCGACCACGGCCCGGTCCTGGCCCGGCGACAGCGGCGGCGCAACCGGCGCGACTTCGTCGGCCAGGCCGAAGCGCCGGCCCAGCTTCTCGGCCGGCTGGTTGAAGCCGTTCTCAGCCGGCGGCTTGCTGAAGAGCGAAGCAAACTGGCTCTTTACGTTGCCGAGTTCGATCCGGTCCTGCGGCCGCTTCGGGCCCGACAGGCTGGGCGCCACGCTGCCCAGGTCGAGCTTGACGATTTGCGAATAGTCGATCTCGCCGGCCTTCGGAATGCCGAACATTTTCTGCGCCTTGAAGTAGGCCTCGAAGGCCTCGATCTCGGCCTTGGTGCGGCCGGTGCCCTCGAAGTATTCGATCGTCTTTTCATCGACCGGGAAGAAGCCCATCGTCGCGCCGTATTCGGGCGCCATGTTGCCGATCGTCGCGCGGTCGGGCAGGGCCAGGCTGGCGGTGCCTTCACCGAAGAATTCAACGAACTTGCCGACGACCTTTTCCTTGCGCAGCATTTCGGTAACGGTCAGCACCAGGTCGGTCGCCGTCACGCCTTCGCGGAGCCGCCCGGTGAGTTCCATGCCCACCACGTCGGGCGTCAAAAAGTACACCGGCTGGCCCAGCATCCCGGCCTCGGCCTCGATACCGCCCACGCCCCAGGCGACAACGCCGATGCCGTTGATCATCGTCGTGTGGCTGTCGGTGCCGACCAGCGAGTCGGGGTAGTACATACCGTCGGCCGACTTGTGCACGCCGCGCGCCAGGTACTCCAGGTTCACCTGGTGCACGATGCCGAAGCCCGGCGGCACGACGCCGAAGGTGCTGAACGCGTCCATGCCCCACTTCATGAACTGGTAGCGCTCCTGGTTGCGCGAGAACTCGAGCTTCATGTTCAGGTCGAGCGCCTTCTTGGTGCCGAAGTGGTCGATCATGATCGAGTGGTCGACCACCAAGTCCACCGGCACCAGCGGCTCGATGGCCTTCGGGTTCTTGCCCATCGCCGCGGCCACGTTGCGCATCGCCGCCAGGTCGGCCAGCAGCGGCACGCCGGTGAAGTCTTGCAGCACGACGCGGGCGACGACGAACGGGATTTCGTTGCTGCGCTCTGCGACCGGTTGCCAGTTGGCGAGTTGCTCCACATGTTCGGCCGCCACCTTCTTGCCGTCGCAGTTGCGCAGCACGCTTTCCAGCACGATGCGGATCGACACCGGCAGTCGGCTGATGTTCGGGTAGGTCTTCGCCAGCGCCGGCAGCGAGAAGAACTGGCCTTCGCGGCCGGAGGCGGTCTTGAACGTCTTGCGCGTGTTGGCGAAGGCGTGGGCTGGCGCTTTGGCGGCAGACTTTCTGGAAGGGGCCATGCTTGCTCTCCTGTCGATGACTGTCGGACGATTGTGCACGGGGCTGTGACGAACGTCACGCCACGCCGACGATGTTCATGCCAAGGCACTAAGCTCGCAGCTCCGGAAACGTCCGCGAGGTGGCCGGTCTTGACAGTGCAAACCGAGTTTCAAAGCCGCGGCGCCAGCGATGCTCGCCGACCCAGCAAGCCCGGGCCTGCCGGCCTGGCCCGCCGCTGGGTCGTTGCGCTGGGAATGAGCGCGGTCGCGTGGTTGTCGTGCGCCGTGCCGACGGCCGTGGCCGCAGACGACCGCAATGTCCTGCTGCTGTTCTCGAACAACCGGCTGCTCCCGGCCAACGTGGAGTTCGACCGCGGATTCTCCGAAGTTCTCGCCGCGCACCCCGAGGCCCGCATGGATCTGTCGGTCGAGTTTCTCGATGCGCCCAAGTTCAGCGGCGAGGCGTACGACGGCACGATCGCCACCTACCTGCGCGGGAAGTACGCCGCCCGCCCGCCGGAAGTGATCGTCGTGGCCGGCGAGATCGCGCTGGACTTCGTCCTCAACAGCCGCGACCGGATGTTTCCCGGCGTGCCGGTCGTCTACCAGGCTGTCAATACGTCCCATCGGCCCAAGGTCGTACCGCTGCCGGAGGACGTGATCGGTTCCCGGATCGAGTACGACTTCGTGCGTACCGCGGAGCTGGCGCTGCGCTGGCACCCGAAGGCGCGCCACCTCGTGGTGGTCACCGGCACCGCACCGTGGGACCGTGACTGGGAAGCGCAAGCCCGCAAAGGAGCCCAGAGCCTCGACAAGCGGATTGCGGTCGAGTTCCTGTCTGGGCTGCCCCCAGAGGCGCTGAGGAAGCGCCTCGGCGAGCTGCAAAGCGATGCGGTCGTCTTCACGCCGGGCTACTTTCGTGACGGGGACGGGCGCAACTTCGTGCCTCGCGAAGGGGCCCGTTTCATCGCCGCGAATTCCGCCGCGCCGGTCTACGGCCCGTATCCGACCTTCATCGGCACCGGCATCGTCGGCGGCGTGATGGCGAGCTACGTCACGATGGGCCGGCTCGCGGCGGGCGCGACGCTCGACTTGCTGGCCGGCACCGCGCCCCCTGCCGTGGCGCTGCCGAAGACGATCGTCAACCAGATCCACCTCGACTGGCGCCAGGCGCGCCGCTGGGGCATCGCGCCCGAAGCCGTGCCCGCCGACGCCCTCGTGCAGTTCAAGGAGCCGAGTTTCTGGGAGGCGTACGGGCATTTCGTGCTGATTGCCGGCGCGGTGATCCTGGTCCAGTCGGCGCTGATCGTGGCGCTGCTCGTCGAGCGTCGGCGGCGCCGGCGCACCGCGTCGGCGCTGGCGCAGAGCGAGCAGCGGATGAGCCTGGCCGCGCAGGCGGCGCGGCTGTCGATGTGGATCTGGGACCTCGGCCGCAAGGAGACCGGCGTGCGCACCCCGGCGCGGCGCAGCAGCGACCGCGAAGCGGCCGCGTTCACCGACTTCAAGGACGTGCTGGCGACGATCCATCCCCAGGATCGCCCGGCGGTGGAGCGGGCCGTCGAGCGCGCATTGGCCGGCGGCGCCGAGATCGAGGTCGAGTACCGCGTCACGATGCCCGACGGCGAGACGCAGTGGATGGCGACGCGCGGGCGCGCCGTGGATGGCGCACATCGCGACCGGCTGCTCGGCGTGACGCTCGACATCACGCAGCGCAAGCGCGCCGAGGCGCAGGCCGAGCAGGATCGCGCCGCGCTGCGCCACATGACGCGGGTCTCGCTGCTGGGCCAGTTGTCGGCCTCGATCGCGCACCAGTTGAACCAGCCGTTGGCGTCGATCCTGAGCAATGCCGAAGCGGCGCAGAAGATGCTTGGCCGCAGCCCGGTGGACCTGGTCGAGTTGCGCGAGATCTGCAACGACATCGTGGCCGAAGACCACCGCGCGGCCGAAGTGATCCGCCGTCTCGGTGCGCTGTTCAAGCGTGGCGAACCGATGCTGGTCCCGATCGACTTGAACGAACTCGTGCGCGACACGCTGGACCTGACCCGGACCAACCTTCTGACGCGCCACGTGACGCCGCGGGTCCGCCTCGCGCCCGAGCTGCCGAAGATCGATGGCGACCGGGTGCAACTTCAGCAGTTGCTGCTGAACCTGATCGTCAACGCCGCCGACGCCATGGCCGCAGCCACTCCCGAGGCGGAGCGGCAACTCACGATCGTCACCAGCCTGTCTGGCCCGCAGGTCGAAGTCTGCGTCGCCGACCGCGGCCCGGGCATCGCCGCCGCCGATGCGGAGAACGTGTTCGATCCGTTCTGGAGCACCAAGGCCGGCGGCATGGGCATCGGCCTGGCGATCTGCCGCTCGATCGCGGTGGCGCACCGTGGCAGCCTCACCGCGTCCAACGCGGCGGAGGGCGGGGCCGTGTTCTGTGTGCAGTTGCCGATCCGGGTGACGCCATGACCGACCGCGCGCCCACCGTCTTCATCGTCGATGACGACGCCGTGCTGCTGCGCGCGCTGGGGCGGCTGTTGCGCGAGTGCGGCTTCCAGACCGCCACCTACGCTTCGGCCGAAGACTTCCTGGCCCGGCACGACGCGGCGGCGCCAGGCTGCCTGGTGCTCGACGTCAGCCTGCCGGGCCTCGACGGCCTGGAATTGCAGCGCCGGCTGGCCGACGCCGGGCCGGCGTTGCCGATCGTCTTTCTGAGCGGGCACGGCGACATCCCGATGACGGTGCAGGCGATCAAGGCCGGCGCGGTGGACTTCCTCACCAAGCCGGTCGCGGCAGACGCCCTTCTGGCGGCCGTGCGCGCCGGTGTGGCCCAAGACGCGCAGGCGCGCCAGGCGTTCGCCGCCAGCGCGGCCCTGCGGCAACGCTTCGCCAGCCTGACCGCGCGCGAGCGCGAGGTGCTGGCTGCGGTGGTGGCCGGCAAGCTGAACAAGCAGATCGCGGTCGATCTGGGCATCGCCCTGCAGACCGTGAAGTTCCATCGCGCGCGCATCATGGAGCGCATGCAGGCCCACACGGCGGCCGAGCTGATGCACCTGGCGGCGCAGGTCGATTTGAAGCCCTGACCG
>JANOVJ010000287.1:0-1636 GCA_031417295.1 bacterium
CTTGCGCACCCTGTCCCTGTATTGCTACCATGCAATACATGCCCGCAGTGCTCGCAGCCAAAGCCAAGGAAGTTCGTGATGATGGCTCGATCGTCGAGGTGGCGATCTGGGAGCTTGCCGAGCTACTGAAACCATCGACGCACAACTTCAAATACCGGCTCTACTACGGTGCGGCCGGTACGTGCCGGGTTCGGTACGACAACGAACGCGGCAAGGGTGACCACCGGCATCTGGGCGAGCGAGAGGAAGACTACAACTTCTCGACGCTTGAACAGCTTGTGGCCGACTTCGAGCGCGATGTGAATGAGTGGAGTACGCCATGAAGGCAATCATTGAGTTGAGCCGCAAAGGGTCGATCTTCAAAGCTGTTTCACGACAGATCGGCAACTCGCGTCGCGGGCGTTCAGCCGACTATCGTTTGAGCTTCGAGTCGGCACGTTCGCTGTTTGCCGAACTGACGCCCGCCCGCCTCGACTTGATGGACACGCTGCGCCGCACAGGCCCCAGCAGCGTGAACGCCCTCGCAAAGGCGGCGGAGCGCAACTACTCGAACGTTCACACCGATGTGTCGTGCCTGGAACAGCTCGGGCTGGTCGAGCGCGCAGAAGACGGCATGGTCTGCGTACCGTTCGATGCGGTCGAGATTCGTTTTCCGCTTGCAAAGGGGGCGTGAACAGCGTGGCCGAGGCTGGCGCCGCGTGACACTTCCGCAGCCGACCTTACTGCACAAACCCGATCGCCGCCCGCTTGCCCTGCCCTTGCGGCAGGTCGCGCGGCGCCACATGGTCGCGGTGGTCGAGCTTGGCGTTGCCGAAGCCCGTCATCCAGGCCCGGCGCATTTCGCGCGGGGCCATTTCGCTCATGCAGTCGAGCACCTCATTGCCGGGCTCGGGCTCGAAGCGGCTGCCCCAGTCGTGGGCGTTGCGGATAGCACGGTACAAGCGCGCGGCGATGTTGCGCGCGGCTTCGCGGTCGGGTGCCTGCACCTCGTAGACATTCATGCGGTTCATGATCGGCTCGGGGATGGCGCGGCCGTCGTTCGCGGTGGCGACCCAGATCACCTGGCTCGCGTCCACCGGCACTTCGGCGAACTCGTCGGTGAAGTGCACAGCGGTGTCGTGTTCGAGCAAGCTGTACAGCGCGCCGAGTGGGTCGTAGGCGTGCTCGCCGCCGGCCTTGTCGATCTCGTCGATCACCATCACCGGGTTCGCGTACGGGCCGTCCACCAAGGTCTCGAACACCTTGCCCGGCCGCGCGCCTTTCCATTGCGACGATGCGCCCGAGAGCAGCCAGCCGGCCGTCATCGAGCTCATCGAGACGAAGCCCATGCCGGTGCCGAGCAGCAGTGACAGTTCGCGTGCGAAATGCGTCTTGCCGACGCCGGGCGGGCCGAGCAGCAGCAGCGGCGTGATCTCCAGCGCGTCGCGGCTGTCTTCGCACAATGCGAGCTGGCGCCGCACGTCGTCGAGCACGGCGTGAAAGTTGGGCAGCTCGGCATACAGGTGGTCCATCACCGGCAGGCCGGAGGGCTTGACCTGCAAGCGTTCGGGGCCCTTCTCCAACATGCGCTCGTAGGTGGCGCGCAGGCTCTCGTGTTCCTTCGGCGCCAGCTTGTCGAGCTTGCGGCCGACTTCGT
>JANOVJ010000288.1:0-10093 GCA_031417295.1 bacterium
GCTGTGTTTGAAGGTTTCGGCGCGGCGCGGGTCGAAGCGGAAGTCGGGCGCGTGGATGTCGGCCGAGACCAGCCAGAAGCCCTCGTCGTCGCCATCGACCAGCAGCGGCAGCGCCTTGGCGATGCCGCCTGCGGTTTCGAGCGCGCCACCGTGGTCGCGCCCTTCCAGCGAGTAGCGGATGCGCAGGCCCCAGCGCGCGCCGTCGCCCAGCGCGGCGACGATCTGGTCTTCGAGCCACGCGGTGTTGATGACGACGTCGCGCACGCCGTCGCGCGCCAGGGCTTCCAGGTGCCATTCGATCAACGGCTTGCCTTTGACCTTGAGCAGAGGCTTCGGCGTGTGGTCGCTCAGCGGGCGCATTCGGTCGCCGCGCCCCGCGGCGAGGATCAGTGCCTTCATCGCTCGCGCCGCCGCTACACCGCGCCGCGAATGCGCCGCACCAGCGTACTCGTCGAGTAGCCGTCGACGAACGCGATCGCGCAGGCGTTGCCGCCCCAGCCGCGCACGAGCCGCGTTTCTTCGAGGCTGTCGATGTCGTAGTCGCCGCCCTTGACGTACCAGTCCGGCCGCACCCGTTGCAACAGCTCGACCGGCGTCGGCTCGTCGAACAGCGTCACCAGGCTCACGCTCTCCAGCGCGGCGAGCACGCAGGCGCGGTCGAGCTCGCCGTTCAAAGGCCGCTCCGGGCCCTTGCCCAGGCCGCGCGCCGACACGTCGCTGTTCAGGCCGACGACGAGGCTCGCCCCGAGTGCGCGCGCCTCGGCGAGGTAGCTCACATGGCCGCGGTGGAGGATGTCGAACACGCCGTTGGTGAAGGCCACCGGCCGCGGCAGGGTTCGCAGCCGCTCGGCCAAGTCGGCGGCGGGGCAGAGTTTGTCGAGGAAGGTGGGCATGGGGAATTGTCGCCGGCTACTTCAAGCGGTCTTTCAGGAACGCCAGCAGCGCCTGGTTGCGCAGCAGGCGAACGCGGTCCGGCGCCACCACCGCCGTGATGCCGGCGCCGAACTTGGTGGCTGGCGTCCACGGTGCGAGCACGCGTTGCAGCCGGCCGGCGGCCAGCGCGTCGTCGCAGGTGTAGAGCGGCAGCATCGCGATGCCCAGGCCGGCGAGCGCGGCGTCGGCCACCGCTTCCGGGTTGTTGGCGCGGTAGCGGCTGCGCACGCGCACCGTCACCTCGCGCTCGCCGGCCTGCAGATGCCAGGCGTCGTCGGAGCTTTCACGCCAGTAGTTCATGCAGGTGTGCTGCGCCAGTTCGTCGGGCTCGCCCGGCTCGCCGGCCGCGGCCAGGTAGGCCGGCGCGGCGCAGATGATCCAATCGACGGTGGCGATGGGTACGCTCACCAGCTCGTGCGCCGGCGCCGCCGTCCAGCGCAGCGCGATGTCGACCCGCTCGTGGGCCACGTCCATCATCCGGTCGCCGAGCAGCAGCTCGATCTCGATCGCAGGGTGCTGGCGCAGGAACTCGGGGATCAGCTTGGCCAGCACGCGCTGGCCCCAAGAAACCGGCGCGGTGACGCGGATCTGCCCGGTCAGGTCGCTGCGCAGGTTGCGCAGGCGTTCCTCGGCGTCGGCCACCTCGACCAGCGCGCGGCGCGCGAAGTCGAGATAGATTTCACCGGCCGGCGTGAGCGCGACCTTGCGTGTGCTGCGGCTGAACAGCGTGGCACGAACCGTCTCTTCCAGGCGCGCGATGCGCTTGCTGACCATGCTCTTGCCGATCCCCAGGTCGGCCGCGGCCGCGCTCACGCTCAGGTGGTCGGCCACCTTGACGAAGGCTTCGAGCATGTCGGTAGAGATGGCCATTGTTTCCAATTCAGGGACAAACCGTTCGCATTCGAGCAGATGCGCTGCGGCGGGTCAATCCATAGACTGGCCTTCCCGACACGACGCAGCAGCCGACTGCACAAGGAGACAACGTGAAGATCTATGCCGACCCGATCACGATCAACTGCCGCAAGGTGCTCGCGGGGCTCGACTTCCTGGGCGTGCCCTATGAGTTGCAGCATGTGGACTATTTCCAGAGCCAGCAGAAGGAGCCGGCCTACACCTCGATCAACCCCAACGCGTCGCTGCCGTCGATGGTCGATGGCGACCTGGTGCTGTGGGAGTCGAACGCGATCCTCCAGTACGCTGCCGACAAGGCCGGCAACGACGCCGCCTACCCGCGCGACCTGAAGCGCCGCGCCGACATCAACCGCTGGCTGCTGTGGGAGTCGTCGAGCTGGTTCCCGAGCTGCTATGTGTTCCTGGTCGAGAACTGCGTCAAGCCGCTGCTCGGCGCCGAGCCCGACCCTGCGGTGCTCGACGCGCAACTGGCGCAGTTTCACAAGCTCGCCGGCATCCTCGATGCGCGGCTGGCCACGAGCGCCTGGGTCTGCGGCGAGCAGCCGACGATCGCCGACATCGCGCTGGCCGCGCCGATGCACCTGCACGGCTACGCGAAGCTGCCCCTCGGCGACCACCCGAACCTCAAGCGCTGGATGACCGATGGCGTCGAGAAGCTGCCCGCCTGGGACAAGACCTGGGTCGGCGAGAACTTCACGCTCACACGGCCGGCCTGACGCGATGGCCAGCGAACCCGGCCAGGCAGTCAAGGCGACGCTGAACTACAGCGTCGACAACGGCCGTCCGCCCGACTACTACTTCTACGACCCCGACCCGTCGGTCGAACGCAACCCGCCCGGCACCGACAGCCGCGAGGTGCTGATCCACGACGGCTGGCCGCAGGTGGACCGTTTCTCGCTCGACCGCGAAGGCTTCGAACTGAAGCCCTTCGCCGACGATTCCGCGCCGCGCTTCGACCAGTTCGACGACGACGACGCGGTCAAGTCGATCTTCTACCAGCAGGTGGTCGCGTTCGTGAAGCGGCACACCGGCGCGCAGCGGGTCGAGGTCTTCGACCACACGATCAGGAAGCGCCTGCCGGCCGACCTGTCGCAGCAGACCACCGTGCAGCGCCCGGCGGTGCTGCTGGTACACAGCGACTACACGGTCGCCTCCGGCCCGCAGCGGGTGCGCGACATCGTGCCCGGCGATGCCGAGACCTTGCTGCAACGGCGCGTCGCGTTCTACAACGTCTGGAAGCCGCTCTACCGCCGCGTCGAAGAGCTGCCGCTGGCGATGTGCGACGCGACCACGCACTTGCCCGAAGACATGCTGCGGATGGACCTGAAGTACCGCGAACGCACCGGCGAGATTTATGTGATGCGCTACTCGCCCGCGCACCGCTGGGTCTACTTCCCGCAGATGGAAGCGCAGCAGGCGCTGCTGCTCAAGACCTACGACTCGATGACCGACGGCCGGGCCCGCTTCATGGGCCACACCGCGTTCGAGCACCCGGACACGAAACCCGATGCCCCGAGGCGCGAAAGCATCGAAGTGCGGACGATGGCGTTCTTCTGACGACCCTCCAAGGAGCAACCGACATGAGCGATTCACTGAAGCAGACCGCCGACACCATCCTCGGCTACACGACCGGCCGCTTCGGTGGCGCGCCCGGCGTGGTCGCGATGGCGACCGACCGCAACGGCAACTTCTACGAAGGCGCCTCTGGCAAGCGCGAACTCGGCCGCGACCCGCCGATGACGACCGATACCGTGATGGCGCTGTTCTCGACCACCAAGGCGTTGTGTGGCGTGACCATCATGCAGTTGGTCGAGGAAGGCAAGATCGCGCTCGGCGACCCGGCGAAAAAGTACGTTCCCGAGATCGCCGAACTCGGCGTGCTCGAGGGCTTCGACGCCGCCGGCCAGCCAAAGACGCGCCCGCCCAAGCGCGACATCACGGTCAACGACCTGATGCTCCACACCTCGGGCCTGTGCTACGAGTTCTTCAGCGCCGACGACCTGAAGTACCGGACCGCGAAGAACATCCCGACCGTGGTGTCGTGCACCTTCGCCTCGATCCGCACCGTGCTGCTGCACGAGCCCGGCGAGCGCTGGACTTATGGCTGCAACATCGACTGGCTGGGCCGCATCGTCGAGCAGCAGCGCGGCAAGCGCCTCGGCGAGGTGATGAAGGAGCGCATCTTCGAGCCGCTGGGCATGAACGACATCGGCTTCACGATGAGCGAGTCGATGAAGGCGCGCCGGGCGACGATCCACAACCGCGATGCCGACGGCAAGCTGACCCCGCTGCCCGACTTGGCGCTGCCGCAGCCGCCCGAGATGGACATGGGTGGCCACGGGCTGTACGGCAGCATCGGCGACTACATGAAGTTCATCCGCATGGTGCTGAACGACGGCGCCGGGCCGAACGGCCGCGTGCTCCAGGCCGAGACGGTGCAGCAGATGAGCCTGGATGGCCTCGGCAGCCTGCAAAGCACCGGCTGGAGCACCTCGATTCCGTCGCTCTCCAACGATGGCGAGTTCTTCCCCGGTGTCGAGAAAGGCTGGGCCTACACCTTCATGACCAACCGCGAAGACGCGCCTTCGGGCCGGCCGGCAGGCTCGCTGATGTGGGCCGGGCTGGCCAACACCTACTACTGGATCGACCGCAAGAACGGCGTCGGCGGCTACTGGGGTTCGCAGATCCTGCCGTTCCAGGATGCGGCCTCGTACCCGGGTTTTGTCGATTTCGAGACCGCCGTCTATCGCAGCCTGCGGCGCTGACGGCCCCTGGCGGTTGCTAGACTCGTTCCACAGCAACCCCGGAGACACAATCATGCTCACCCTGTGCGGTTTTCCGATCTCGAACTACTACAACAAGGTCAAGCTGGCGCTGCTCGAAAAGGGCGCCGCCTTCACCGAGGAGACGGTGAAAACGGGCAGCAAGGACGATGCCGTGCTCGCCTGCACGCCGCTCGGCAAGGTGCCGTTCATCCGCACCGAGCACGGCGCCTTGTGCGAGAGCGAGGCGATCATGGGCTACATAGAAGCCACCTGGCCCGAGCCGCCGCTGCTGCCGGCCGATGCCTGGGGCCGGGCCAAGAACCACGAGCTCGTGACCTTTATCGACCTGCACTTGGAGCTCGTCGCGCGCCAGCTCTACGGGCAGGCCTTCTTCGGCGCCCCGGCGCTCGCCGACGCCGACAAGGAGCGCCTGCGCAAGCTGCTGGTGAAGCACATCGCCGGCTTCAAGCGGCTGGCGAAGTTCGCGCCCTACGTGGCTGGCGAGACCTTCACGCAGGCCGACTGCGCCGCCTACGTGAGCCTGCCGCTGGTGGCGCTGGCGAGCAAGATCGTCTTCGGTGAAGACCTGCTGGCCAGCGGCGGCGTCGAGTGGAAGGCGTACAGCAAGCTGATCGCGCTGCGGCCGAGCGCGCAGAGGGTGGATGCCGACCGCAAGGCGTCGCAGGAGGCGATGGCCGCTGCGGCGAAAGGCTGACCGCGCGCCGGGCTGCGCGCGTGGTGCGTGGCGCTCGGCGCGGTCAGGCCGTCAGTGCGCTGGCGCGGCGAACCAGTCGCGAAGCTGCGTGTAGACGCGGGCGTCGCCGAGCAGTTGCAGGTGATTGACGCCCTCGGCCACCCATTGCCGCCGCGGCTCGAAGGCCAGCTTGAAGCGCGGGTCGGCGTGCTGCCCGAGGGCGCTGGCGATCGGCACCAGCCCATCGCCGAGAACGCGGCTGCGCAGGTCGCCCGCGCGCTCGCCGGCGTGCGCGGCGACGGCGTAGCAGGCGACCGAGGCGGGCAGCGGCAACGGCTGCCGTGCATCGCCGCTGTGCGCGCCGGTGGCAAAACGGTCGCGCCCGGCCCAGTCGGCGTCTTGCACGTTGCCGTGGCGCAGGTCGGTGATGCCGGCGCTGCGCAACTGGCCCAGCCTTGCCAGCGGCGCGCTGAACTTGCTCACGCCCAGCAGCAGATCGACGCCGTGCCCGCCGCGCTCCAGCGGCGCGCCGTGGTGCGGCGTGCCCAGGAAGGCGAGCCGGTCGAGCCGCTGCACCCAGCCCATGCCGGCGTCGGCGCCGTGTTGCAAGGCGCTGCGCGCGACCAAGCCGCCCATGCTGTGGCTGAGCAGGCTCAAGTCCTCCAGCGGCACCGGCCACTGATCGACCAAGGCCTGCATCAAGGCGGCGAAGTCGCGCCCGTTGGTCGAGATGTGGCGGCCGGTGTTGTAGTGCAGGTAGACCGGCGTGTAGCCCAGATCGCGCGCCAGCGCGGCGCCGTGGTCGTGGCCGCCGCGGGCCCACAGCCGGTCGTTCATGCACAGCCCGTGCATCAACACCAGCAGCTTCGGGCGCACGTCGCCCAGGGCTGCCGCCAGCGAGGCCGGCGCCAGCCGCAACACGCGGCCGCGGCTGCGAAAGGCCATCGTGATCGCAAGCGGGTTGGCCTGTTCGGCGAGCCGGTCGCCGAGCACGCCGTTGAGCGCGGCGATGATGGCCTCGCGCTCGGCCGAGGGCGCCTTGCCCAGCCGGCGCGGGGCCAGCGCCGAGGCCGCGCCAGCCAGCGCACCCGCGCCCGCACCGACGAGCTTCGTAACGCCGCGAACGCTGCCATACACCAGCCCGGTGATGCCGCCCGTGCGCGCCACCTCGGCGGCGCCGAGCCGGTTCGCCAAGGGCCGTGCGATCTGCCGATGCATCGCCTCGACGAGATCGGTCATGCCGGTGGTGGCGTCGCGTGCCAGGGCAATCACGCCTTGCCAGTCGCTGCCGCGCGGATCGCGCGGGGTATCGCTCAAGCCCTGGTGACCCGGCCGGCCCTCAAGCGAAGAAAGGCCCGCGTCGCGGACCTCTTGCGGCGGGCGGCCAGCGCCGATGCTCACGCCGTGGCAGGGCCCGGCGGCGCGCCCTTGGCCGCGGCGGCGAGCGCCTGCGTCACCTCCTTGCGGTAGCGGTTGAGCTCCTGCACGCTGGCAAAGCTGCGCTCCATCAGCAGGCTCATGTTGTGCAGGATGCGCTCGACGACCTTGCTTTCCCACACCGCGTCGAACTGGATCTGCTTGTCCAGCCACGCCTCCAGCCAGCTCGGGTCGGGCAGGCGGCTTTGCACGGTGTCGCGCGGGAACAGCGCCTGGTTGACGTGCAGGTTGGTCGGGTGCAGCGCCTGCGCGGTGCGGCGCGCGCTGGCCATCAGCACGCCGACCTTGGCGAACGCCGCCTTGGCTTCATCACCGAATTTGTTCAGCGCGCGCTTCATGTAGCGCAGGTAGGCGCCGCCGTGGCGGGCTTCGTCGCGGGCCAGGGTTTCGTAGATCGCCTGGATCACCGGCTCGGTGTGCCATTCGGCGGCGCGGCGGTACCAGTGGTTCAAACGAATCTCGCCGCAGAAATGCAGCATCAGCGTTTCCAGCGCGGGCGCGGGGTCGAACTCGAAGCGCACCTCGTGCAGTTCGGCCTCGGTGGGCACCAGATCAGGCCGAAAGCGGCGCAGGTATTCCATCAACACCAGCGAGTGCTTCTGCTCCTCGAAAAACCAGACGCTCATGAAGGCCGAGAAATCGCTGTCGTCGCGGTTGTCGCGCAGGAACATCTCGGTCGCGGGTAACGCCGCCCATTCGGTGATGGCGTTCATCTTGATCGTCTGCGCCTGCTCGTCGGTCAGCTTGCTGGCGTCGAACGACGACCACGGAATGTCGCGCTCCATGTTCCAGCGCACGGCTTCGAGTTGCTTGAAGAGTTCGGGGTAGAGCATGGTGGGCCCTTGAAGTCGACACTATGTTAGCCGCAGTCGTGCCTCAGCTATCGCGCATCGGCGCGGCTTGCGCCGCGTGCCAGTGCTGCACCGCGTCGGGCAGCTCCAGCAACGAGCGCAGCGCCAGCACGCCCGGCACCGGCCGCCGGTGGAGTACCGGCGCCGAACCCCCGGCCCAGACCTCGACCGCGGCCGGCAGCTTGCTGCGCAGTTCGGCCAGCCCTTCGATCACCCGGTTCGGGTTCATGCAGCCGGTGAAGCTCAAGGCCACCAGGTCGACGCCATAGGCTTCGGCGGCGAGCACGAGATCCCAGACCGGGGTTTGCACGCCGAGCGAGAAACAGTGGCCGCCCTCGGCGGCGAAGAGGGCCTCGGCCATCAGCAGCCCGAGCCCGTGCGGCTCGCCTGGCAGGGTGCTCAACAGCACCCGCGGCCTTTGCGGCGCGCGAGCTTCCGGCAGGCTGTGGATGCCGGAGCGGAGGATAGCCTGCGCGATCTCGGTGTAGCTATGTTCCTGGAAGATGTCGAGCTGGCCGCGCATCCAGGCGTCACCCACCAGCGTATTGAGCGGGGCCACCACTTCGGTCACGAAGGCGCTCAGCCCCAGCCGCACCACCGCCTGCCTGAGTTGCCCGCGCAGCCGCCCGATTTCATGCTCACGCAACAACGCCAGCAACGCCAGCAAACCCGGCATCCCGGCCGCGTTGTCGGCCGGCCGGGGCGCGCCCGCGCTGAGCCGGTGCAGCGCGTCGGTGGGCATCGGCATCAACTGGCCCGGGCGATGCCCGGCGTCCATCAGGCGCTTGACGATGCGCAGCTTCTCGACCTGCGCGGTTGCGTAAGCGCGTTCGCCAAAGGCGTCGCGGGCTGGCGTCGGAAAGCCGTAGCGACGCTCCCACGCGCGCAGGGTGTCCTTGCCCAGCCCGGTCTCTCGCTCGACCGCAGCGATCGACATCGTCGGCCCCTGCGGTGGGCCGGCCGCGCCCACCAGCGCGCTCGCTCGTTCAGTGTTGTCCATGGCAAACTCAAGCTTCAAGGGCAAATTTTGGCCGAAATTGGCTACAAACCATATGCTTGTCCACTACAAAGCGGCTTGGTCCCACCGGCCGAGGCGTCTCGCGCCGGGACTGCACACAGAAACAAGCCGCCCGAGGGGGAGGAAAACCGCTAGATGCAATTTTAATACTGATCGGTTATATTTGATACCAATCAGTTTTTTTCGGCCCATTTTCCCGCCCAAGCCATGATCACCCCCCTCTGCCCGACCGGCCGCGCCGCAGCCCCCTGGCGCTCGCCATGGAGCCTACGGGAACTTCGCGCGAACCCGCTTGTCAAACCGCTCGATCTTGCCGCGCTGGGCTCCGTGTCGACGCTGGCTGTGGCGCTGGTCTCGGCGCTGGCCCTGGCTGTCCTGGGGGGGGTCTAGGCCCATGGCCCCGTTCTTTTCATCAACTGTTTTTCTGCCGCGAAGCCAGCCGGTTCCATCGGCTGCAATCCCGAAGCGACTTTTCTCCTCCTCCCTCCCTCCCTCGTTCGCTCCGGGGCGCTTCGCGGCACTCTTGTTCAGGCAGCAGACCGGCATCGGCGGTCGGTTCAGGCCGACACCGACACTGGCCCCCGCGTCGACGCCTCGCCTCGGCCTTTGGCCAGGTGCTGGCCCGGCCGGCGCCGCAGCGGCCTACGGAGCTTGACGCGATGCGCCGCGTTGCCGTTGTCGGCTCGGGCATTTCGGGCCTGGCCGTTGCGCGCGAACTGTCGGCCGATGCCCGGGTCACGCTGTTCGAGGCCGGCGCCCGTTTCGGGGGCCACACCCACACCGTCGACGTCACGCTGGAGGGCAAGACGCATGGCGTCGATACCGGCTTTCTTGTCTTCAACGAGCGCACCTATCCGAACCTGATTCGCCTCTTTGCCGACCTGCAGGTCGAGACGGCGCTGTCCGAGATGTCGTTCTCGGTCCAGGTGCCCGCCGCAGCCGGCAGTGCGGCGCTGGAGTGGAGCGGGTCGGACCTGAACGGCGTGTTCGCCCAGCGCAGCAACCTGCTGCGGCCGGGCTTCTGGCGCATGTTGCGCGACCTGCTGCGCTTCAACCGGCTGTGCACCGGGCTGGCGATGCGCGGCGCCGAGGGCGAACTGTCGCAGCCGATCGGCCACTTCCTCGACGAACACCGCTTCTCGCGCGAGTTTCGCGACGGCTACTTCCTGCCGATGATCGGCTGCATCTGGTCGTGCCCGACGGCGCAGATGCTGCGCTTTCCGATCGCTACGATGATCCGCTTCTGCCACAACCACGGCCTGCTGCAAATTGCCAATCGGCCGCGCTGGTTCACCGTGCGCGGTGGGGCGCGGCACTACGTCGAGAAAATCGTCGCCGGCCTCGCCGACGCGCGGCTGGCCACACCGGTGCGCAGCATCCGCCGCCTGCCCCCCGCAGGCACCGCGGGCGGCGGCAGCGCCGGGGTGTGGCTCGCTACCGACGCGGGCGGCGAGCACTTTGACGAGGTCGTGCTGGCCTGCCA
>JANOVJ010000289.1:0-3136 GCA_031417295.1 bacterium
GCCTGGGAACGCACCCCGCGCGCCGTGGGGCGGGCCGACACGCAGAACGCCCACGCCCAGCGCCGCGCCGCCGCCGCGCCCGCCACGGCCACGGCGGGGGCCGCGCTGCGGCCCGCGCCGGCGCCGGCCCAGGCCAAGGTCGTCGGCGGCTCGACCATCACCCAGCAGTTGGCGAAGAACCTGTTTCTCTCCGGCGAGCGCAACTTTGTTCGCAAGGGCCAGGAATTCGTGATCGTGCTGATGCTCGAAGGCCTGCTCAGCAAGCAGCGCATCCTCGAGATCTACCTCAACAACGTCGAGTGGGGCGAGGGCCTGTTCGGCGCGCAGGCGGCCGCCCGGCACTATTTCCACGTCGACGCCGACCGGCTCGGCAGCGCGCAGGCGGCGCGCCTGGCCGTGATGCTGCCAGCGCCGAAACGCTTCGAGAAGAACCCGGCCTCGCCCTACGTGCTCGACCGCGCGGCCACGGTGGCGGCGCGGATGGGCGCGGTGGAAGTGCCGTGATGCGATGGCCCGGCCGTGCAGCCGGAGCTCCTTCTAGAATCGTTCGGTGAACGACACACTGAGCGCTGAAATCGCCGCTGCTGCCGCCCGGCTGGTGGTGGAGGAAGGCATGGAGTACGGCCCGGCCAAACGCAAGGCCGCGCAAGGGCTGGGCAGGCGCTCGACCCGCGCCGCCGCGCTGCCCGACAACGCGGCCGTCGAAGACGAAGTCCGCGCCTACCTCGACCTGTTCCACGCCGACACGCAGCCGGCCGAGCTGGCGGCGTTGCGATCCTTGGCCGCGCTGTGGATGGCGCGCCTGGCCGAGTTCCGGCCGCACCTGACCGGCGCGGTCTGGCGCGGCACCGCGACGCGGCTGAACAACATCCACCTGCAGCTGTTCTGCGACGACTCGAAGGCCGCCGAGATTGCGCTGATCGACCGCGGCATCGGCTACGACGTCGACAGCCACCGCGGCCCGCGCGGCAACGAGATCGACATGCTGCTGATCGCCGCGCCCTGCCCCGGCTTGGGCCGCAGTGAGCGGGTGACGGTGTGCCTGAGCATCCTCGACCACGACGACTTGCGCGGCGCGTTGCGCCCCGATGCGCGCGGGCGCGCAGAGCGTGGCGATCTGCCGGCGCTGCGCCGGCTGACGGAGGCCGCATGAAGCGGCGCCAGGCGCTCGCTGGCGGCGTGGCCGTGGCGGCCGGGGCCGCCGGGCTGGGCTGGGCGCTCTGGCGCCAGGCCGGGCAGCCGGCAGCCGACGCCACGGGCGGAGCCGGGGCAGCGGGTACGGCCGATGCCACGCCGCCGCTCGACGTGTGGGGTCTGCGCTTCGACACGCCGGATGGTGGCCAGATCGCGCTCGCCAGCCTGCGCGGCCAGCCGCTGGTGCTGAACTTCTGGGCCACCTGGTGCCCGCCCTGTGTCGAAGAAATCCCGTTGCTCGACCGCTTTCAAGGCCAGCATCGGGCCGCCGGCTGGCGGGTGCTGGGCCTGGCCGTGGACAGCGCCGCGCCGGTGCGTGAATTCCTGGCGCGGCACCCGGTCGGGTTCCCCATCGGCCTGGCCGGGATGGAGGGCGTGGCGCTCTCGCGCTCGCTCGGCAACCCGAGCGGGGCCCTGCCGTTCAGCGTGATCTTCGAGTCCGGGGGCCGGGCCGTGGAACGGAAGCTCGGCACGGTGACGCCGGGCGATCTCTCGGCGTGGTTCGACAGGGTTCGATAGCCAGGGCTGAGCCGATTCCCTGGCGAGCGCGCTCAACACATCGTAACCAGCGGTCAACAGCCACCAAGTCGTATCGATATTCCCAGAAGAACGTCGATCAACCCGCTTCAACGCCGGTGGTGCCAGTCTGCGCTCGGAAGACGGCCACCCTTGGGTGACACAGGGTAGACCCGCAGAGCTCGCCATCGGCACCCAACGGCAAACCCTCTATAGTTCGTGAGCTTTGGATTTGTTCGCGTCCGAAATAGACCAGATCACGTCAAATGGCGACTCTGGAAGCCAGCCATGCGGCGCCCGCACCAGACGGCCACAGGCAACAAGCCCACTGCACCGCGACTGCGACGCCCGCCCCCGGAGACCCTCATGGACCTGCGAAAACTGAAGACGCTGATCGACCTGGTGTCGGAATCGAATATCTCCGAACTCGAAATCACCGAGGCGGAAGGCAAGGTGCGGATCGTCAAGGCCGACCTCCACCCGCCGCCCGGGCCGCAGACGGTCTACATGCAAGCGCCGATGCAAGCGCCAGCCGCGCGGATGGAGCCGGCCGCCGCGGCGTTGCTCGCCGCCCCGGCAGCGGCTGAGCCCGAGGTGGCGCCAGGGCATGTGGTGAAGTCGCCGATGGTCGGCACCTTCTACCGCTCGGCCAGCCCGGGCGGCAAGCCACTGGTCGAAGTTGGCAGCGCGGTAAAGGAGGGCGAGGCGATCTGCATCATCGAGGCGATGAAGATCATGAACGAGATCGAGGCCGACAAGTCAGGCACCGTGACGCGGATGTTGTGCGAGAACGGACAGGCGGTCGAATTTGGCCACCCCCTGTTCGTGATCGAATGAGGCGCGGCACCGCCATGCCCGCCCGCTGCGAGCGTCGAGAAGCGCGCCATGTTTAAGAAGGTCTTGATCGCAAACCGGGGCGAGATCGCGCTGCGCATCCAGCGCGCCTGCCGCGAGATGGGCGTCAAATCGGTCGTCGTCTACTCCGAGGCCGACCGCGACGCCAAGTATGTGAAGCTCGCCGACGAGGCGGTGTGCATCGGCCCGGCCGCCTCGGCGCAGAGCTACCTCAACATGCCGGCGATCATCTCGACCGCCGAAGTCACCGACGCCGAGGCGATCCACCCCGGCTACGGCTTCCTGTCGGAGAACGCCGACTTCGCCGAGCGGGTCGAGAAAAGCGGCTTCACCTTCATCGGCCCCACGCCCGAGTCGATCCGCATCATGGGCGACAAGGTCTCGGCCAAGCAGGCGATGGTCAAGGCCGGCGTGCCTTGCGTGCCGGGCTCCGAAGGGGCGCTGCCCGAAGACCCGAAGGAAAGCATCCGCCAGGCGCTGGAGTTCGGCTACCAGGTCATCATCCAGGCGGCCGTTGTCGGCGGCGGGCGAGGCATGCGCGTCGTCCACACTGAAGCGGCGCTGCTGCACG
>JANOVJ010000290.1:0-2256 GCA_031417295.1 bacterium
GCCGGGCGCGCCCATGCGCAAGCGCACGGCGGCCTCTTCTTCTTGCCAGCGTTGCAGGGTCGCTTCGGGGGACAGCACGGTCGCGGTAATCGCAGGTCTTCCTTTTAATTGCAAGTACAACAATTGTAGCTACAATTGAAATATGCCTTCAATCCCGCACCCCGCCGCGTCGCGCAGCAAAGCCGTGCCCGCACCGCGCGGCTGCACGAACTTCAAGTTGCGGCAACTCACGCGCCGCGTCAGCCGCGAGTACGACGCGGTGCTGGCGGCGACAGGCATCAAGACCTCGCAGTACTCGCTGCTCAACGCCATCGACAGGCTCGGCCCGCTGCGCCCGGCTGACCTGGCCGCGCAGATGCGGCTCGATGCTTCCACCTTGACGCGCAATCTCCAGCCGCTGGTGCTGCACGGCTGGGTGACCGTCGGCGCTGGCGTTGACCAGCGCTCGCGTCTGGTCAGCCTGACCGACGCGGGGCGCACCAAGCGCAGTGAGGCGCAGGCCGAATGGAAGGCCGCCCAGCAGGCGCTGAACACGCGCCTGGGCGTGGACCGTGTGGCGCAGTTGCACGCACTGATCGACGAATGTCTGGCGCTGCTCGAAGGCGCCAATGAGGACGCACCGCATGACTGAGACAAGCCAACCCCTGCTCCGCCGCCCGGCGTTCTGGCTCGTGCTGCTGGCCGCCGCCGGAACGACCGCCATCACGATGGGCGCACGCCAGTCGATGGGGCTGTTCCTGAACAGCATCAACACCAGCACCGGGCTCGGCCTCGCAAGCGTGAGCCTCGCGTTCGCGTTCGGCCAGTTGTGGTGGGGCCTGACGCAGCCGCTCGCCGGCATGGCCGCCGACCGCCTGGGCACCGGCCGCGTGCTCGTGGTCGGCGTGCTGCTCATCTGCATCGGCACCGCGCTGATCCCGCACATGACCAGCACCTGGGGCCTGATCCTGGCTATCGGCGTGCTGTCGGCGGGCGGCGCCGGCATCGCGGGGCCTTCCGTGCTGATGGGCGCCACGGCGCGCCTGACGGCACCCGAGCGGCGCGGCATCGCAACCGGCATCGTGAACGCCGGCGGCTCGTTCGGGCAGTTCATGTTCGTGCCGCTGGCCGGGCTTATCTCCAGCGCCGCCGGCTGGGCGGTGGCGGTGCAAAGCATGGCCGCATTCACGCTGCTGGCGCTGCCGGCGGCCTGGGTGCTGCGCGGCAACTCGGTGCTATCGGCCGCAGCACAGGCCGCGGCGCCGGTGCGCGCGGACACGACGCGCCAGGCCGTCTCGCGCGCGCTGCACGACCGCAGCTTCCTGCTGCTCGGCGCGGGCTTCTTCGTCTGCGGCTTTCACGTCGCCTTCATCGCCACCCACCTGCCGGGCGTCGTCGCGTCGTGCATGCTGCCGGTCGCGCTGGGCGCATGGGCGCTGGGCATGGTCGGCCTGTTCAACATCTTCGGCAGCCTCGGCATGGGCTGGGCCGTCGGCCACTGGCGCATGAAATCGCTGCTGTCGTTGGTCTACGCGGCGCGCGCTGTGGTGGTGCTCGTCTTTCTGCTGGCGCCAAAGACCGAGGTGACGATGCTGATCTTCGCGGCGGCGATCGGCCTGACCTACCTGTCCACCGTGCCGCCGACCGTCGGGCTGGTCGCCAAGTTCTACGGCACCGCGAACATGGGCACCTTGTTCGGCCTGGTGATGCTGAGCCACCAGATCGGCGGCTTCCTCGGCGCCTACATGGGCGGCAAGGCCTTCGAGTGGACCGGCAGCTACAACTGGCTGTGGTACGTGGACATCGTGCTCGCCGTCGGCGCGGCGCTGATCAACCTGCCGATCCGCGAAGCGCACGTGCGGCGCGTGCCGCAGCCGGCGTGATCCGGGCCTGCCGTCGTCAGGCCCGGCGCACCGTGTCGATGCCGGGCACGTCGCCCTCGCCGTAGGCCTCGCGCCAGCGCTGCATCAGGCGCGCGTGCTCCTCGAAACGCTGCTCGGGCAGACCGTCGGCGGCGTGCCACGAAGCGATGCGCGATTCGACAGCGAAGTGCGAGATCGGCTTCAACGAACCCGGCTCGTCAAGGCTGCCGACGGACAGATCCATGCGGTCGCTGTCGAGGTACTCGAACGACAAGGGGGAGCCGCAGGTCGCGCAGAAGCCGCGCCGCGCGATCTTCGACGACGCGTAGTAGCTGGGTGGCTGCGTCAGCCACGCCAGCTCGCTTTTGCGCAGGTTCAGGAACGCAGCCCGCGTGTTGCCGAACGCCAGCTGGCA
>JANOVJ010000291.1:0-4645 GCA_031417295.1 bacterium
CGCAGCGCCGTCGGGAAAGCCTCGCCACCGACCGAGGCGCGCTGCAGCGCCGGCAGCGCCAGGCCCGCCTCGTCGGCCTTCTCGAGCAGGATGCGCAGGAAGCTGGGCGTGCCGACGTAGCCATCGGGGCGCAGGTCGCCCATCGCCTGCAGCTGCAGCTCGGTGTGGCCCACGCCGCCGGGGAAGACGCTGCAGCCAATGGCGTGGGCGGCGCCTTCCATCATCGAACCGGCCGGCGTGAGGTGGTAGCTGAAGCTGTTGTGCACCAGGTCGCCGACGCGAAAGCCGGCGGCGAAGAGGGCGCGGCCGAAACGCCAGTAGTCGGCGCCCTGGCCCTCGGGCTCATAGATCGGCCCCGGCGACTGGAACACGCGGCGGGCGCCTCGGGCGTGACGCAGGCCTTGCCAGCCGATCGTGGCGATGCCGCCGAACGGGTCGCCATCCGCGGCGCGGCTGGCCTGCTGGCGTTCGAGCAGCTCGTGCTTGCGCGTCACCGGCAGCGCCGCCAGCGCGGCGCGCGTTGTCACCGCGTTTGCATCCACGCCGCGCAGGATCTCGGCGAACGCGGTCGAGCGCGCTTGTGCGTGGGCCACCTGCACCGGCAGCGCGGCCAGCAGCGCGTGCTCACGTGCGGCCGGGTCGCGTTGTTCCAGTGCGTCGAAAAACTCAGTCGGTGCCGGGCCGCCCCACGCCGACTGAGATCCCTCCTGGGGGGGCACGTCACTCATCGGCGTCCTTCCAACGTGCCAGGCGTTGCTTCACGTCATCGCCGAACTTGCGCACGTCGGCGCCGTTCTTCAGTGCGCGCGCTTCCCACTCCGGGGCGGTCGCAGGGCGCCGCGCCAATCGCGCCTGAAGCTGCTCGCCATCGACGGCCAACATCACGGCAGGGCGCCCCTTCCACTCGAATTGCTGCCCGCGCTCCGTCAAGCCGCCGAGCGTGCGCAAGGTGCGCTGCAACTGAATCAGCGCATCGGTCGGCTTGAACGGCGGTGCGCTGAACAAACCGGCGCCCGCCGCTGCGCTGGTGTCTTCATTCACGCCAGCCACCGCTTGCGCCGCCGATAGCTCTTCACGTCGCGGAAGCTCTTGCGCTCGCCGTCGCCTTCTTTCGAGCCGCCGGTGCCGAGGTAGAACTCCTTCACGTCCTCGTTGTTGGCCAGGTCGCGCGCCGGGCCGTCCATCACGATCCGCCCGCTCTCGAGGATGTAGCCATAGTCGGCGTAGCGCAGCGCCATGTTGGTGTTCTGCTCGGCGAGCAGGAAGGTGACGCGCTCCTTGGTGTTGAGATCCTTCACGATCTCGAACACCTCTTCGACGATCTGCGGCGCCAGGCCCATCGACGGCTCGTCGAGCAGCACCATCTTCGGGTTCGCCATCAGCGCGCGGCCGATCGCGCACATCTGCTGCTCGCCGCCCGAGGTGTAGGCGGCCTGCGAGGTGCGGCGCGTCTTGAGCCGCGGAAAGTAGTTGTAGACCTTCTCCAGCGTGGCCGCGATCGCGGCCTTGCCGTCCTTGCGCGTGTAGGCGCCGGTCATCAGGTTTTCCTCGATCGTCAGGTGGGCGAAGCAGTGCCGGCCCTCCATCACCTGGATCACGCCGCGCTCGACCATGTCGGCCGTGGAGAGTTTCTCGATCCGCTCGCCACGCAACTCGACCGAGCCCTTGGTCACCTCGCCGCGCTCGCCGCGCAGCAGGTTGCTCACCGCGCGCAGCGTCGTCGTCTTGCCCGCGCCGTTGCCGCCGAGCAGCGCCACCACCTTGCCCTCCGGCACCTGCAGCGACACGCCTTTCAATACCAGGATCACATGGTTGTAGATGACCTCGATGCCGTTGACGTTCAAGATGATGTTCGGTGCACTCATGCCGTGGTCCTTGACTCGTTCAAACGCAGCAAGCTGCGCTTGAACGAGGGCTCCGAAGGAGCCCGCCCCTCATGGAGGGGCTGGGGAGCGAGTCACCCCTCCCTCGTGGAGGGAGGGGAAGGGGAGGGAGCGGTGCGACGCCAGCCGAAGGCTTGAGCCGCGGAGCGGCTCAAGCCTGGCAGTCCTCGGTGGTGCGTGCCGGCAGCTTCTTTTCGGCTGCGTACTTCGCCGCCGCCGCCTTGACCATCGGCTTGATGATCGAGTCGTCGGCCTGCAGCCAGTCGGAGCTGAAGACCCACTTCGTACCGTCCCAGGTGTGGACGCGGGCCCAGGCCGCGCCCATGTGGTCCTGGCACGAGGTGCTGACAGGCCGCATCACGCCGGCAAAGCCCATCCCGTCGAGCTTCTTCTGGTCCAGCGCCAGGTTCTCAAGGCCCCAGCGCACCTGCTCGCCGGTCACGACCTTGCCCTTGCCGTAGCGCTCTTGCGCGCGGCGCACGCCTTCCACCGCCAGCATCGCCGCCGAAACGCCGCGCATGTAGAGCACCTGGCCGACTTCGTCTTTCGGGCCCGTGCCCTGGCCCTTGTCGTGCACCAGTGCCAAGATGTCCTTGGTCACCTTGGCGTTCGGCTCGGCGCCGTGTTGCAGGGCCAGGCCGCTGTAGCCCTTGGCACCATCGCCCACGTCTTTCACATCGGGTTCGGCGGCGGCCCACCACACGCCGTACATCTTCTCGCGCGGGTAGCCGGTGGCCACGGCCTCCTTGATGGCGGTCGAGTTCATCACCCCCCAGCCCCACAGCAACACATAGTCGGGCTTGGTCTGGCGGATCTGCAGCCAGGCCGCCTTCTGCTCGACGCCGGGCGCCGCGACGGGCAGCAGTTGCAGGTCGAAGCCGAGCTGCTTGCTGCGCTCGGTCAGCAGCGGGATCGGCTCCTTGCCGTAGGGGCTGTCGTGGTACACGAGGGTGATCTTCTTGCCCTTCAGCTTGTCGAGCCCGCCCTCCTTCTTGCCCAGGTGCTGCACCAGCACGTCGGCCGCCACCCAGTAGGTGCCGACGAGCGGGAAGTTCCACTTGAAGACGTTGCCGTCGGCGCTTTCGCTGCGGCCGTAGCCCGAGGTGATGAGCGGGATCTTGTCGTTCGGCGCCTTCTCGGTCAGCGCGAAGGTGATGCCGGTGGACAGCGGCTGGAACACTGTCGCGCCACCGTTCTTGCCCTTCAGGCGCTCATAGCATTCAACGCCGCGGTCGGTGGCGTAGCCGGTCTCGCATTCCTCGACCAGCGTCTTCACGCCGTTGATGCCGCCCTGCGCGTTGACGAGCTTCATGTAGTCGGCATAGCCGTTGGCGAACGGCACGCCGTTCGGCGCGTAGGCGCCGGTGCGGTAGACCAGCGACGGAAAGAACTGTTCCTTCGCCTGCGATGTCTGCGCGAGGGCAGCAGGGGCAGTGGCCAGGCTGCCGAGTGCCGCCGCGGTGAACGCGGTGGCCGTGACCAGGGACTTCAACTTCATGTCTGCCTCCAGAGGTGGAAAAGCACTCGTCAGTGCGTGGGTGAAGATCGATCGAGAAAGAAATAACAACGTGAGTGAGTGAACGCGCGGCGGGGCAAAAGGTTCGTCGGGGTTTACGTGAGGCCCAGGCCGGTCAATGGGGGAACGGCCACAGGCGGAGCTTCTCCTTGGCCGTCGACCACAGCCGCGCCAGGCCGTGCGGCTCGACGATCAGGAAGAACACGATCAGCGAGCCGAAGATCATGAACTCGAGGTGCGACGCGAGCGCGGTCGAGATCGGCACCCCCAGCCAGGCAGGCAACTGGTTGAGCACGATCGGCAGGATCACGATGAACGCGGCGCCGAAGAAGCTGCCCATGATCGAGCCGAGCCCGCCGATGATCACCATGAACAGCAGGTCGAACGAGCGCGTGATCGAGAACGCCGCCGGTTCCCACGAACTCAGGTGGACGAAGCCCCACAAGGCCCCGGCCACGCCGATGAAGAACGAGCTGACCGCGAACGCGGTGAGCTTGGCGTAGACCGGACGGATGCCGATCACGCTGGCGGCCACGTCCATGTCGCGCATCGCCATCCATTCGCGGCCGATCGCGCCGCGCACCAGGTTCTTCGCCAGCAGCGCGAACACGGCCACGAAGACGAGGCAGAACAGGTACTTTTGCACCGGCGTCTCGATCGGCAGCCCGAGCACCTGCAGGCCCGACACGTTGACCGAGCCCGAAGCCGAATTGTTGGTGAACCAGTTGATGCGCAGGAACGCCCAGTCGACAAAGAACTGCGCGGCGAGCGTGGTGACCGCCAGGTACAGGCCCTTGATCCGCAGGCTGGGAATGCCGAAGAAAACGCCCACGGCGGTGGCGCACACGCCGCCGAGCAGCAAAGAGGCCAGCAACGGCATGCCTTCGATGCGCACCTGGAAGTTGTACGCGGCGTAGGCGCCGACCGCCATGAAGGCGCCGGTGCCCAGCGAGATCTGGCCGCAATAACCGACGAGGATGTTCAGGCCCAGCGCAGCCAGCGCCAGGATCAGGAACGGGATCAGGATCGCGCGGAACAGGTACTCGTCGGCCAGCATGGGCACGCCGATCACCGCCACCGCGAGCAACAGGCCGATCGCGATGCGATCCTGTGCGATCGGGAAGATCTTTTCTTCGGACAGGTAGCTGGTCTTGTACTGGCCATTCTCTCGATAGAACATGGCTCAGACCCGATCGATTATTTGTTCGAAGAACAGCCCTTGCGGCCGCTCGAGCAGTTACTCCAG
>JANOVJ010000292.1:0-5969 GCA_031417295.1 bacterium
AAGATCAGTCAGGTAGCTCTCCAGCGGCGCGGTCTTCAGGATGTCGGCGAAGATGCGAAAGTTGGCGGCACCGCGCGGGATGTCGAGCGTGGACGCCATCGCGCGCGGCTTGCCGGTGTCGGCGATTTCGGCGTCGAGAAAGTCGTCGAAACGGCGTTCGATTTCGGCGGCGATGGCGTAGAGCATCGCGGCGCGGTCGGTCACCGAACTGCGGCCCCACTCGCCTTGCTGGGCCTTGCGGCCGGCGGCGACGGCCGCATCGACCATCGCCTGGTCGGCCTCGTGCACCTCGGCGTGTGTGCTGCCATCGGCGGGGTTGATACCGGGGAAGCGGCGCGGGCTCTCGACCCATTCGCCGTTGATGTAATTGCGGTACTGCTTCATCCCTTGTCCTTCGTCATAGCAACCTCACCACGGCCGCCCCACTGCCGTACTGCGGCCCGTACGCGTACACCTCGGCATTCCCCAGCCGCCCACCGAGCGCACCCAACGCAAACGCGAAATGCTTGAAGCCCATGTCCACCCGCGCCTGCGCGATGTAGTCGGGCAGGTGGCGCTGCAATTCGTCGAGCTCGCGCGACTCGATCAGCTTCAGGATGCGGCGGTTCCAGTCGTCGTCGGTCGTGCTCACCAGCGCGTCGTCGGCGAACGCGCGCGCGTCGCGCCAGACGCTGCCCGAGAGTTCGCCCACCGCCAGCACGACGATGCGCTTGCCCTGCGCCGTGGCCTGCGCTGCCGCCAGCTCGCCGAGGGCGCGGGTGCGCTGGAAGTCGTGGTACAGGTTGTTGGCGACCACCAGCGACGCGAACGTGCCTTCCGGGTTGGCGAGTGCCTGCGCGGTGAGCGTGCCCGAGTCGAGCGGGAAGCCGGCGTAGTCCACCAGCCGCGAGGTGATGCCGGCCCGGTTCGCGGCCTTCACGCAGGCGCGGGCGAGCGAGACATCGGTCGTCATGTCGAAGCGCATCTCGCCGAGTTCGTGCCAGTTCTCGTCCACATGCAGGCCGGCCACGCGGGCGCGGCCCTGCCACAGCTGGTCGAGCACGGCGATCCAGCGCGTCGAGTAGATCAGCAGCGTGTCGGGTTGCAGCGCTTCGATGTCTGCGGCGACGCGGGCGTAGGCCTCGATCAGGGGCTGGTAGCCGGGCACGTCGCGCGTCAGCGCGAGCAACGGGCTGCCCGGCACGATGTAGGCCGCGACGACGCCGGGATGGTCGGCCAGCGCGCCGTGCTCGTCGCGCCCGCTGTCGCCGAGCAGCAGGTGGCGCCAGCGCTGCCAGGCCGACGGGCCGCGGCGCGCGAGCCGGTCGTCGCGCAGGTCGTGCACCACGCCCATCACGCCGCGCGGCAGCAACAACAACCGCAGGATCGACAGCACGCCAAGCACCAGCAGGCCCTGCCCTGCCGCAGCGGCGAGCACGCGATCGACCAGGATGTAGATCGCCCCGCCGATCACCGGCCCCGCCACCGTGCCCATGCCGCCGGCCACCACGATGAAGACGATCGCCGAGGCCCAGTTGATCGAGAACGCAGACGGCGGCGTGATGATCACCACGTCCATGTAGTACAGCCCGGCGGCCAGGCCGGTGATCGCGCCGCTGAACAGGAACACCGCAGCCTTGACCTTGCTGACGTCGACACCGCTGGAGCGGGCCGCGTCCTCATCGTCACGCACCGCCGTGAGCGCCAGGCCGTAACTCGAGCGCATCCAGCGCCAGATCACGGCCGTCGTCAGCACCGCGAGCGCCAGCGCCACGTAGTACATCTGCACCTGCGTCACGTCCGACTTGAGCTGCATGCCGCCACCCGCGCCAACCACGCGCCATTCGTTGAACACGGTCGCCACCGCCTCGGCGACGAGCCAGGTCGCGACGGCGAAGTACGCGCCCTTCAAGCGCAGCAGCGGCAGCGCACCGAGGAAGATCAGCAACAGCAAGGCGACCCGGCGCACGTAGGCGCTGCCGAACACATCGGCCTGCGGCTGGTAGGCGATGAGCACTTCATACAGCGCCCACAGCACGACGGCGACGACCACGCCGATGCGCATGCGCCGCGGGCTGCCAGCTTCGCGCAGCGGCAGGCAGAGCAGCCAGGCGAAGGCGAGCGCGGCGATGCCCGCTACCGGCCATGCGGCCCAGATGTTGGTGCCGGCGTAGTAAAAAACGATCGCCTGCGCGAAGCCGCCGATGCCGATGAAGACCTGCTGGCCGAAGCTCAGCAGCCCCGCGTAGCCGGCCATCAAATTCCACGCATGGCCGAGGGTGACGAACACGAACACCGAGAACATCAGGTGCACGGTGTAGCTGCCGGTGCCCGCCAGCGCCGGCAGCACCAGCAACGCTGCGAACAGCAGCACAGCCCAGGTCGCGCCGGCCCGGCCGTAGAACGAATCGGCCAGTGCCCTGCCTGGCGCATGCGAGGGGCGGAAACGCGTCATTTGGCGAACAGCCCTTGCGGCCGCACTGCCAGCACGAGCAGGATCAACAGGTACCCGGCCACCTGCTGGGCCGCCGGTCCGGCATAGGTGCCGGCCAGCACCTGCACGATGCCGAGCAGCAGCCCGCCAACGAAGCTGCCCCACAGCGAGCCCAGCCCGCCGAGGATGACAACGCCGAAGGCCATCAGCAGGAACGTCGGCCCATCGAAGGGCTGGAACGAGCGCGACATGCCGACCATGAAACCGGCGATCGAGGCCGACGCCAGCGCCACGCCACTCGCCACGCCGTAGACGTGCTCCGTGCGCATGCCCATCAGCGCAGCGATCTCGGCGTCGTCGCTGGCGGCGCGGATCGCGCGGCCGATGTGGGTGTGGCGCATCCACAGCGCGAGGCCGCCGAGCAACACCGCCGCGGCGATGAAGAAGCCGAAGCGCAGGGTCGAGATGCTCAGGTCTTCGGTGATGCGGATGGCCGAGAACGACAGGTCGTTCCTGATCGTCGCCGCGTCGGAGCTGAAGATCAGCAGCATGCCCTGGCTGAGCACGATCGAGAGGCCGAAGGTCACCAGCAGCGGCAGCATCAAGCCGAACACCGGCGACATGCCGCGCCGCTCGGCCGACTGCACCGACACATGGTTCAGCAGCGCGCGCTGGATGCCGTAGCCCACGCAGTACATCAGCGGCACGACGACCACCAGCGACCAGAACGGCGAGACGCCGCTCGTCGCCGAAAGCAGCGTCACACACAGATAGGCGGCGACGATCAACCAGTCGCCATGCGAAAGGTTCACCAGCCGCATCACGCCGAAATTCAGCGCCAGACCGACGCTGATGAGGGCGTAGTAGCCGCCCAGCACGGCGCCCGAGAGCACACCGTTGGCGATGTCGATGCCGATCCAGTAGAGCGCGTCGTCACTCATGGCGTACTCAAAGCGAAGGAACTTCCGAGGCGCCGAAGTACGCCGCTGTGATCGCTTCCAGCGAGACCTCGCCCGGCCGCCCTTCGAGCACGATGCCGCCTTCGAGCATTACGCAGAAGCGGTTGCAGGCGGCCAGCGCGCGCTTCAAATCCTGCTCGACGATGATGCAGGTCACGCCGCCGGCGATGATGCGTTCGAGCTTGCGGTAGATCTCGTCGACCATCACCGGCGCGAGGCCAAGCGAGAGTTCGTCGAACAGGATCAGCTTCGGTGCCGACATCAGCGCCCGGCCGATCGCCACCATCTGCTGTTCGCCGCCGGACATCTCGGCAACCGGCTGGCGGCGCCGTTCCTTCAGGATCGGGAACAGCTCGAACACTTCGGCCAGCCGGGCCGGAATCTGCGGCCGGCAGCGCGGCAGGAAGGCACCGGCGAGCAGGTTGTCTTCCACGCTCATGCGCGCGAACAGGCGCCGGCCTTCGGGTACCAGCGCGATGCCGGCACCGACGATGGCCTCGGCACCCAGCTTGTCGAGCCGCCGGCCTTCGAATTCGACCGCGCCGCGGATGTGCGAGCGCGCGCCGTGGTTCATCAGCCCGACGAGCGACTTGAGCAAGGTCGATTTGCCGGCGCCGTTGGCGCCGATCACCGCCAGCACGTCACCGCGCGAGAGTTCAAGCGAGCAGTCGTAGATCGCGCGCAGCTCGCCGTAGTAGGCCGACAGGCTGGTCACGCGCAGGACAGGCGCGCTGGCGCTGCCGACAACGGCTTCGGGCAGGTCACGAACCGAGGTAGACACGCTTGACCTCCGGGAGGTTGATCACCTGCTGCGGCACGCCGATGGCCAGCACCTCGCCGCCGGCCAGCGCCATCAGCCTGTCGGTGGCGGTGAGCATGGTGCGGATCACGTGCTCGATCCAGACGATGCTGGTGCCCATGTCGCGGATGCGGCGCACGAGCGCGATGAACTCGCCCACTTCCTGCTCGGTGAGGCCGGCCGCGACCTCGTCGATCAGCAGCAGCTTCGGCCGCATGGCGAGTGCCCGCGCCAGCTCGTGGCGCTTGCGCACCAGCAGCGGCAGGCGGCCGGCCAGCGTTTCGGCGTAGCGCGTCAGGCCGGTGGCGGCCAAGGTGCGCTCGATCCACGCCGTGGCGTCGGGGCCGGACAGGCCGCCGGCAAAGGTGGCGGCGACGCGCAGGTTGTCGAACACCGTCATCATCCCGAACGGCCGCGGCACCTGGTAGGTGCGCGCAATGCCGCGGCGGGCGCGGTCTTGCGGCGGGAGTGCGGTGATGTCCTCGCCGCGGAACACGACCTTTCCGCGCGTGGGTTCGATCTGGCCCGACAACATGCCGAACAGCGACGTCTTGCCGGCGCCATTGGGACCGATCACGCCGAGGATTTCGCCTTCCATCACGGCAAAGCTCACGTCGTTGGCGACGTTGATAGCGCCGAACGATTTGCTGAGGTTGGTGACTTCGAGGATGGTGGTCATTGGTTCGCGGGTTCGGACTCAACGACCGCTGAAGCCGGTCGGCTTGAACGAGGCACTTATCTCGCATCTCATGCGCAAGCCTTGCCTCTTGCTTTCTCTTTGAACGCCGCTATCGACTCTTTATCCCAGTCGCGGCCCTCGGATGGTGACCGTTGGAGATCAAAGTTGTCTCGTCCTTCAGTGTTGTAGGCAAGGTTGCCATCGCTCCTATCGACATACTTTCTCGCGTATCCACCACGCCAGCGCATACCAAATATATCGATGTAATCAACATGCCCGAAAACCCAAAGTTGCTTGTCAGTATTAGAAACTTGGTCGGGGCGTAGATGGCGGTCTACATAAATAGACTCTCCTGGAACCAAAAAACCGTTGGGAAATGATTCCCTCTCGGCATCTTGATATGGATATGGGATCGGTAGTGGGTCACCAAAATCTAGCTTTTGGAAAGCAATTAGCACGTCGGTGACTTGTGCCGGTGTTCTTCCCCAGTTTTTTACTTCAACTCTGACAACAGAAGACTGTTCACTAATTCTCTTGATACCAGGCTCCACATGGCACATTTTTACGTAGGCGCGCTCTGCATTCAACCAGCTTTCCGCCTGAATCAACGCAGCCCTCGCCGCAGACGCAGCAGTTTGGTTAGACGACTCCATAAGCGCCAGTTGCACGACGAACATGCGATACTGGAGGAAAGCAATCGCCACTAGCGCGATCGAAATTGCTAGGCCATAACCGCTAAACCGTGTCGCACTGACAGCGGCATTTTTGGCCTCCTTGGCAATTTCCAGCGTCTCACCATTCAAAGCCGACATCCTCTCGCGCTCCCTCTTTTCTTCGTTTTCTGCGAGTCTATCTTCGTCAGTACCAAGCTTCTTAATATATATTGGTGATCTCTCAGAGCCCAGTTGGCTTTTAGTTGCATTCTTTCCTGTTACCGATTTACCGTCATCTACGGGCTGACCTAGAGATCCACCGCAAGCAAGCATCAATATTATGAATAGCGTTCTCATCGGCTTATCCTTGCGAAACTACTTCATTCACCTCGCAACGCTAAGAGGAGCGGCATCTTGAACGCAGCGCATAAGTCTTTCCACTATCGCTGCGCCGCCTGCGCCACCC
>JANOVJ010000293.1:0-1790 GCA_031417295.1 bacterium
AGTACTTCACCGAACCCAAGGTGCTCGAAGGCCTGTTCCGCATCATCGAGACGCTGTTCGACGTGAGCATCCGCGAAGACAGCGCGCCGGTCTGGCACCCGTCGGTGCGCTTCTTCCGCATCGAAAGGCCGCAGCCCGGCAGCGAGCAGGGCAGCGTGCTCGTGGGCCAGTTCTACCTCGACTTGCACGCCCGCCCAGGCAAGCGCCCCGGCGCCTGGATGGACGAAGTGCGCGGCCGCTGGGCCCGCCCGGACGGCGCGTTGCAAACGCCGGTGGCGCACCTGGTGTGCAACTTCACCCCGCCCGCCACCGTCGATGGTGTTGCGCACCCGGCCCTGCTGACACATGACGACGTGACGACGCTGTTCCACGAATTCGGCCACGGCCTGCAACACCTGTTGACGCAGGTGCAAGACATCGGCGTCGCCGGCATTGCCGGTGTCGAATGGGACGCGGTTGAGTTGCCGAGCCAGTTCATGGAAAACTTCTGCTGGGAGTGGGACGTGTTGAAACGCCTCACCGCCCATGCCGAAACGGGTGAGGCGCTACCGCGCGCCCTGTTCGAGCGCATGCTGGCGGCCAAGAACTTCCAGAGCGGCTTGCAAACCTTGCGCCAGGTCGACTGGGCGCTGCTCGACATGCGGCTGCACGCCGAGCCGGGCCGCGAGGGCCGCATCCAGCAGGTGATCGACGAAGTCCGGCGTGAAGTGAGCATCGTTCCCAGCGCGCCCTTCAACCGCTTCCACCACAGCTTCTCGCACATCTTCGCCGGTGGCTACTCGGCCGGCTACTACAGCTACAAGTGGGCCGAAGTGCTGAGCGCCGACGCCTGGAGCGCGTTCGAGGAAAGCGGCGTCTTCGATGCCGCCACCGGCCGCCGCTACCGCGAAGCCATCCTCGAATCCGGCGGCAGCCGCCCGGCGCTGGAAAGTTTCAAGGCCTTCCGCGGCCGCGAGCCGCGCATCGATGCGCTGCTGCGCCACCAGGGCATGGCCTGATCGCTGCTTGGCGGGCCGCAAATGCGCTGGAGTCCCGCTTGATTCCCGCTTGATTCCCGCTTGATTCCCGCTTGAGTTTTTGCCCGCCACGCCGATAAACTCGACCAGGGCATTGCCATGGAGCGGCCCTTTCAGGAGCCCCGATGAGCCGCCACCGAATCAGTCGAACCCGCCTTGCCGCGAAGTTGCTCGCGTTGTCGGCCCTTGGGCTGTGCCTGCCCGCGCAGGCGCTGTACAAGGTGGTCGGCCCGGACGGCAAGGTGACCTACACCGACCGCATTCCCGGCCCGGCCGACGGCAAGGTCACCCCGCTCAGCGGCAGCGCCAACAGCAGCGTCGCCGACTCGTCGGCGCTGCCCTTCGAGCTGCGCCAGGTCACGGCCCGCTACCCGGTCACGCTGTACACGATCGCCGATTGCCCGCCGTGCGACAACGCCCGCGCGCTGCTGCGCCAGCGCGGCGTGCCTTACGTCGAGCGCCTGGTGCTGACCGAAGAAGACGCCGAAACCCTGCACCGCCTGACCGGCTCGCGCGATGCGCCCACGCTCACCATCGGCCAGCAGCCCCTGCGCGGGCTGGCGCCCGAATCGTGGAACGCCTACCTCGACTCGGCCGGCTACCCGCGCGAGTCGCGCCTGCCCCCGGGCTTCCAGTTTTCCGCCGCGACTCCCCCCACCGAGCGCCGCGAACCGACCCGCGCCGCCACGGCTGCCGCCCAGGCCCGTGCGCAGGCCGAACCCGCCCCGCCGCCGGAGGCCGCGAACCCACCGCCGGCGCCGGGCATCCGCTTCT
>JANOVJ010000294.1:0-3069 GCA_031417295.1 bacterium
TCGGCCTCCTGGCTCACGTCGCACTTGACGAAGGCGGCGCCGACTTCGCGCGCCAGCGCCTCGCCCTTGTCCACCTGCAGGTCGGCGATGACGACCTTCGCGCCGTGCGCGGCGAGCATGCGCGCCGTGCCTTCGCCGAGACCCGAGGCACCGCCGGTGACGATGAAGACCTTGCCTGCGATGTCCATGCGGTGCTCCTCAAACGTTACGAAGAAGTTCGACCTCAGTCGAGCGCCGGGCCGTCCCAAGCCGACTGAGCGCCCCTCGGGGGCAGCGAACGGAGTGAGCTTGGGGCCGTCATTCCTCCAGTGCGGCCAGCGCCCGCGCCTTGATTTCCTCGACGCTGCCGATGCCCGAAATCTTGAGGCAGCGCGGCGCGCCGGCAGCGCCGGTCGCGGCCCACTGCGCGTAGTACGCGACCAGCGGCCGGGTCTGGCGCTGGTAGATGTCGAGCCGGTTGCGCACCGTGGCTTCCTGGTCGTCGTCGCGCTGGATCAGCGGCTCGCCGGTGGCGTCGTCCAGGCCCGCGACCTTCGGCGGGTTGAACGTCAGGTGGTAGGTGCGGCCCGACGCCAGGTGAACGCGGCGGCCGCTCATGCGCTCGATGATCGCGCTGTCGGGCACGTCGATCTCGAGCACCGCATCGAGCTTCACGCCGGCCGCCTTCATCGCGTCGGCTTGCGGGATCGTGCGCGGGAAGCCGTCGAACAGAAAGCCGTTCGCGCAGTCGGCTTGGGCAATGCGCTCCTCGACCAGGCCGATGATGATCTCGTCGCTCACCAGGCCGCCGCTGTCCATCACCTTCTTCGCCGCCAGCCCCATCGCCGTGCCGGCTTTCACCGCGGCGCGCAGCATGTCGCCGGTGGAGATTTGCGGGATGCCGAACCGCTGGCAGATGAAGCTCGCTTGGGTGCCCTTGCCGGCGCCCGGGGGGCCCAGGAGTATCAGTCTCATCGGGGTTCCTTGTTCTCGTTTTGCGGCGGAGGGAGCGCCCTGCGTGCACGTCGCGCCAAGTCTCGAAACGAGAATACCATGCGCCTCCGCGTGCTCGGGTCCACCGGGAGCGGCGCTGCGCTACGCCAACAGCGCGCGCACTCGCTGCAGGTCGTCCGGCGTGTCGACACCCGGCCCAGGCCGGTGCGCGCTGACATGAACCGCGATGCGATGGCCGTGCCACAGCACCCGCAGTTGCTCCAGCGCCTCGAGCGCCTCCGTCGGGCACGGGGGCAGCGCCGGATAAGCACGCAGGAACGCTGCGCGATAGGCATAGACGCCGATGTGCCGCAGCGGCGGCGGCGCGGGCAGGGCGCCCGGCGCCGGCGCGTCGCGCCAGAACGGCACCGGGGCGCGGGTGAAGTACAGCGCGCGGCCCGCCGCGTCAAGCACCACCTTGACGACATTCGGGTTGGCAAACTCGGCCGCGCTGTCGATGGCGTGGGCGGCGGTGCCCATCACGCAGTCGGCATGGCGCCGCAGCACCTCGGCGCAGGCGTCGATCAACGCCGGCTCGATCAGCGGCTCGTCGCCCTGCACGTTGACGACCATCGCCTTGCCGTCAAGGCCGAGCAACAGGCAGGCCTCGGCCAGGCGATCGCTGCCAGTGGCGTGGTCGGCGCGGGTGAGCACGGCGGCCACGCCATGCCGGGCGCAGGCGTCGACGATTTCCGCATCGTCGGCGGCCACGACCACACGCGATGCGGCCGACAGCGCCGCGCGCTGCGCCACCCGCACCACCATCGGCAACCCGGCAATGTCGGCCAGCGGCTTGCGCGGCAGCCGGCTCGACGCCAGGCGCGCCGGCACCAGCACGGTGAAGCTCACCCGCCGGCCTCGGGCCCGGCCTCCAGCGAACGGGCCTCGCTTTCCAGCATCACCGCCATCCCGTCGCGGACCGGGAAGGCCAGGCGGTCGGCGTTGCAGACCAGTTCGGGCGGCGTGGTGCGGTAGTCGAGCGGGCCCTTGCACAGCGGGCAGACGAGCAGTTCGAGCAGTCGGTTGTCCATGTCAGTGCCGAGCCCGGTGTGGGGGCCGCAAAAGAAGTGAGCGTGGAGACAGTTTCATCCTATTCCTGGGCCGGCAGCGGCCGCGGCGGCAGCAGCTTGCAAAGCGCATCTTCAGACTCTGGTGCGAGCCGGAAGTCTAGCGTCGCGACCCAGACGCGGGTCGCGCCCAAGGCCGTGTCGGGTGGCAGCTTGACGGCGTCTTTCTCGGTCAGGATCACGTCGGCCGTCGTGGCCGGCCAGGGCAGCGCGGTGAAGGCGTGGTGGTCGGGCAGCGCCAGTTCGTCGATGCGCAGCCCGCAGCCGCGCAGCATTGCGAAAAATCGGCCAGGCCGGGCGACACCGGCCACCGCCAGCAGCGGCCGGCCCGCCAGCGCCGCCAGCGCCGGCAGGCTCGGGGCCGCGCCCCGCCACCAGGCATCGAGTGCGGCCGCACCGGCCAGGCCGCGCTGGGCCACGCCACCCGGCCAGCCCACGCTGGCAGCCGGTGCGTTGTAGACGACGACGCTGCGTGGCGGCGCCTGGCGCGCCAGCGGCTCGCGCAGCGGGCCGGCGGGCAGCAGCAGGCCGTTGCCGGCGCCGCGCTCGTCGAAGACGATGACTTGGACATCGCGTGCCAGCCGCCGGTGCTGCAGGCCGTCGTCGCTGACGAGGACGTTCACCTCGGGCCGGCGCTGCAACAGTGCGCGCCCGGCGGCCGGCCGGTCGCGCCCGACCTGCACCGGAGCCGCGGTGCGCAGGCGCAGCAGCAGCGGCTCGTCACCGCACAGCGAAGCCGGGGTGTCGCGTTCGACGGCGAGCACCGAGTCGCCGCTGCGGCCATAGCCGCGCGAAACGATGCCCGGGGTCCAGCCGTGCCGGCGCAGCAGCGCGACCACGGCCATCACCGGGGGCGTCTTGCCGGCCCCACCGGCAACGTGGTTGCCGACCACGACCACCGGCACCGCCAGCCGTTCTTCGCGCATCAGGCCGGCTGCCGCCCACGCCTGCCGCGCCAACAGCCCGAGCTGGAACAGCAGCGACAGTGGCCACAGTCCCCAGGCCAGCGGCCCGCGCCGCGCCCATGAGG
>JANOVJ010000295.1:0-1858 GCA_031417295.1 bacterium
CGCTGGCGCTGATGACGGGCCAGATCGGCCGAGAAGGCACCGGCCTGCATCCGCTGCGTGGGCAGAACAACGTGCATGACTTCGACGACGGTGAGGCCGGGCTGGTCGTCGAGCGTGCCGGGCGCCAGTTTCCACGCGGTCTCGAAGCGGGCTCGTACCGCGGGGTTCGTGACATGCTGGTAGTCGGGGTACATCATCGGGATCAGCCCCGCGTCCGACGCGCCCTGCACGTTGTTCTGCCCACGCAGCGGATGCAGGCCGGTGCCTTCTCGGCCGATCTGGCCCGTCATCAGCGCCAGCGCAATCAGGCAACGCGCGTTGTCGGTGCCGTGCACGTGCTGCGAGATGCCCATGCCCCACAGGATCATCGAGGCGCGCGACTTGGCGTACAGCCGCGCCACCTCGCGCAGGGTCTCGGCCTCGATGCCGCAGAGTGGCACCATCGCCTCAGGCGTGTAGGCCTCGACGTTCTTGCGCAGCTCGTCATAGCCGATCGTCCGGCTGGCAATGAACGCCTCATCGACCAGGCCTTCGGTCACGATCACGTTCATCAGCGCGTTCAACATCGCCACGTCGGTGTCGGGCTTGAACTGCAGGAAGCGGTGCGCCAGGCGCGACAGGTCGGAGCGGCGCGGGTCGCAGACGATCAGCTTCATGCCGTTCTTGACCGCGTTCTTGATGAAGCTCGCCGCCACCGGGTGGTTCACCGCCGGGTTGGCGCCGATCAGGATCACGACCTCGGCCTTCAGCACGTCCATCACCGGGTTGCTCACCGCGCCGGAGCCAATGCCTTCGAGCAGCGCCACCACCGAAGAGGCATGGCACAGCCGCGTGCAATGGTCGACGTTGTTGCTGCCGAAGCCGGTGCGCACCAGTTTCTGGAACAGGTACGCCTCTTCGTTGCTGCCCTTGGCCGAGCCGAAGCCGGCGAGCGATTTCTTGCCGTGCCGGCCGCGGATGGCGGCCAGCGTGCCACCGGCAAAGTCGAGCGCCTCTTCCCACGACGCTTCGCGGAACACGTCCAGCACCCGATCGGGGTCCATCGTGAAGTCGCCGCGCTTGGGCGCATCGGCGCGGCGGATCAGCGGCACGGTCAGGCGGTGCGGATGGTGGGCATAGTCGAAACCGTAGCGGCCCTTCACGCACAGCCGGCTCTGGTTGGCCGGCCCGTCGCGGCCTTCGACAAAGAGAATCTTGTCGTCCTTCACGTGGTAGGTGAGCTGGCAGCCGACACCGCAGAACGGGCACAGCGACTCGACCTGTTTGTCGGGCACGGTCAGCGCCACCTCGCGCGCCGGCATCAGCGCGCCCGTGGGGCAGGCCTGCACGCATTCGCCGCAAGCGACGCAGGTGGAAGCGCCCATGGAGTCGTCCATGTCGAACACGATCTTCGCGTGCTCACCGCGGAAGGCGAGGCCGATCACGTCATTCACCTGCTCGTCGCGGCAGGCGCGCAGGCAGCGCGTGCACTGGATGCAGGCGTCCAGGTTGACGGCGATCGCAGGGTGCGACAAGTCCTGCGCCGGCTGCATGCGCGCCTCGAAGCGCGGCTTGCCAACGCCCAGCTTCTCGGCCCATCGGTCGAGTTCGTTGTGCCGCGTGTAGTCGGCCTCGGGCATGTCGGACAGCAGCAGCTCGAGCACCATCTTCTGCGACCGAACGGCGCGCTCGCTGTCGGTGGTGACGTTCATGCCGGCCGTCGGATGGCGGCAGCATGAAGGCGCGAGCACACGCTCGCCGCCGATCTCCACCACGCAGGCGCGGCAGTTGCCCACCTCTTCGAGCCCGGGCTTGTAGCAAAGGCGCGGAATCTCGATGCCTTCGCGGCCGGCGATCTCGATCAGCGTCTCATCCGCCC
>JANOVJ010000296.1:0-4874 GCA_031417295.1 bacterium
GGTGCCGGTGCTGGCCGCCGAGCCGGCGTAGTCGCCCAGATGGGCCGGGTGTTTTTCATCGGCGCCGGGCCCGGCGCGGCCGACCTGATCACCCTGCGGGGCGCGAAGCGGCTGGCTCAGGCCGACGTGGTGCTCTACGACGCGCTCACCGACCCGGCGCTGCGCGAACTGGCGCCACTTGCGCGCTGGATTCACGTCGGCAAGCGCGGCTTCAGCGACAGCACGGCACAGAGCACGATCAATGCGCTGCTGGTGAAGCACGCTACTGAATCGGCCTGCGTCGTGCGCCTGAAGGGCGGCGACCCGAGCATCTTTGGCCGGCTCGAAGAAGAACTCGACGCGCTCTCGCGAGCCGGTATCGCGTGCGAAGTCGTCCCCGGCGTCACCGCTGCGCTGGCTGCCGCCGCCGCGACGCAGCGCCCGTTGACCCGTCGCGGCACCCACGGCAGCGCCGGGCGCAGCGTGAGCCTGACCACGGCGGTGCGACGCAGCGGTGAGGTTCACGCCGCCCGCAGCGCCGACACCGAGGTGTTCTACATGGCCGGCAAGCAGCTCGCCGCCTTGTCGCGGCGGCTGCTCGAAGCCGGCTGGCCGGGCGCGACGCCGGCCAGCGTGGTCTCGCGTGCCGGCTGCGCCGACATGCGCCACAGCGATCACAGCGTGCTGTCGCTGGCCCATGCGAGCCTGCTCCACGCCGGGCGGCCGACGGTGGTCACCGTCGGTGCCGGTGCAGCGGCGCCGAGCCTCGCCGCGGCCTCGGTATCGCTTGACGCCCTTGAGCCGCCAGTGGAAACCCTCAGGCCCTAAAATCGGCTGTTTCCGCCTCACAACGCGAACCCCGCAGCAATGCGACGTGGCACGCGTTTCACCTGCTGCAAGCCCCACCCCATGACCCACGTCGTTCTCGAATCGTGCATCCGCTGCAAGTACACCGACTGCGTGGACGTGTGCCCCGTCGATTGCTTCCGCGAGGGCGCGAACATGCTGACGATCGACCCCGACGAGTGCATCGACTGCGCGGTCTGCATTCCCGAATGCCCGGTGAATGCGATCGTGCCCGAGGAAGACGTTCCGGGCGACCAGCAGCACATGATCAAGCTCAACGCCGAGCTCGCGCCGGGATGGCCCAGCATCACCAAGCGCAAGACCCCGCCGCCCGACGCCGACGACTGGAAAGACCGCACGGGCAAGCTGCCTGAGCTGATCCGCTGACGATGGCGCAAAGTGCGGGGCCGGCCGATCGGATAGAGACCGACGCGGTCATCGTCGGCGCCGGGCCGGTGGGCCTGTTCCAGGTGTTCGAGCTGGGCCTGCTCGAGATCAAGGCCCACATCGTCGACTCGCTGCCCTACCCTGGCGGGCAATGCATCGAGCTCTATCCCGACAAGCCGATCTACGATATCCCCTCGGTGCCGGTGTGCACCGGGCGCGAGCTGACCGAGAACCTGCTCAGGCAGATCGCTCCGTTCGGCGCGACTTTTCACCTCGGGCAGGAAGTGACGGTGGTCGAGAAACAGGCCGATGGCCGCTTTCACGTCGAGACCTCCAAGGGCACGCGCTTTCTGGCGCGGACGATCTTCGTCGCCGGCGGCGTGGGCTCGTTCCAGCCGCGCCTGCTGCGTGTCGAGGGGATGGCCCGCTTCGACGAGAAGCAACTCTTCTACCGGGTGAAGGACCCGGCCCGGTTCACGGGCAAGCACGTCGTGATCCTGGGCGGTGGCGATTCCGCGCTCGACTGGGCGCTCAATTTCGCTGGCGGCGCCCTCGGCGACGGGCTGCACAAGGCCGCAAGCGTGATCCTGATTCACCGCCGTGACGGGTTCACGGCGGCACCGGCGTCGGTGGCCAAGATGCGCGCCATGTGCGCTGCGCAGGAGATGCAGTTCGTCGTCGGGCAGGTGACTGGCTTCGAGGAAAAGGAGGGCCTGCTGACCGGCTTGAAGGTGACCGGTGGCGACGCCGTGACGCGCCGGGTACCGCTGGACATGCTGCTCGTGTTCTTCGGCCTTTCGCCCAAGCTCGGCCCGATTGCGCAGTGGGGGCTGGCGCTGGAGCGCAAGCAGGTGGTCGTCAACACCGAGACCTTCGAGACCAACGTGCCGGGGCTGTTTGCCGTGGGCGACGTGAACACCTATCCGGGCAAGAAGAAGCTCATCCTGTCGGGCTTTCACGAAGCCACGCTCGCTGCGTTCGGCGCTGCGCCGTACATCTTTCCGGACAAGCGCATCCAGTTGCAGTACACGACCACGAGCCCGAGGCTGCACAAGGTGCTGGGCGTGGCGTCCCCGGTGTTCGACTAGGAAAGCCCGCGTCGCAGGGCCGTTCACTTTATCGCCGATAATTCTTTCGCGACGCTTGCTGCGTTGCATTCGCTAGGGGTGTTGGGCCGCGACAGCGGCTCGACTGAGAAAGTCCCTTTGAACCTGATTGAGGTAATCCTCGCGCAGGGAAGCATTCACTCCAACCCACGTGTCGTGGGTCCGTGTTCGCCGACCTGCCATCGCAGTTGGAAACACGATGGCAACCCACTCTCTCCTTCCCGCGGCAGCAGCCGCATTGGCCGCATGCTGCGGCTTCACCGGTGCCAAGGCGCAGGCCTCGGCCAACAGCGCCGACGCGAACACGCTGCCGGCCGTGACCGTGACGTCGCGCGCCCAGCCCGTGCTCAGCATCGGCGGCTGGGGCGACATACCGCTTTCCAGAACGCCGCTGCCGGCGAGCCTCTACGACAGCGAGACCTTCAAGGACTACGGCATCCAGCGCCTGTCGGACCTGACCCGGCTCGACCCTGCCATCAACGACGCCTACAACTCTGTCGGCTACTGGGACTCGCTCACCCTGCGCGGGTACGTGATCGACAACCGCTACAACTACCGCCGCGACGGCTTGCCGATCAACGCCGAGACCTCGGTGCCGCTGGACAACAAGGAGCGCGTCGAGGTGCTGAAGGGCATCAGCGGCATGCAGGCGGGGACGAGTTCGCCCGGCGGGCTGGTGAACTTTGTCGTCAAGCGGCCGACCATCGAGCCGCTGCGCAGCGCCTGGCTGCAATGGCAGAGCGCCGCGTCGCTGCTGGCGAGCGTGGACCTTTCGCAGCGCTTCGGCGAGCAGGATGCTTTCGGCGTGCGGCTGAACGCCGCGGCCGAGCAGATCCGGCCGAACGTCGACGACGCTGACGGGCACCGCACCCTGCTCGCGATGGCCGGAGACTGGCGGCTCTCGCGCGACAGCCTGCTCGAAGCCGAGTTCGAGAGCAGCCGCCACAGCCAGCCCAGCGTGCCGGGCTTCAGCCTGCTCGGCGACAAAGGTGTGCCACCGCCGGTGAACCCGCGCCTCAACCTGAACAACCAGAGCTGGTCGCAGCCGGTCGTGTTCGATGCCAACACCGCGTCGCTGCGCTTCACGCAACGCCTCGACGACAACTGGCGCTGGAGCGCGCAGGTGGCCACGCAGCGGCTGCGCACCGACGACCGCGTCGCGTTTCCGTACGGTTGCAGCGCCGAAGGCAATTACGACCGCTACTGCAGTGACGGCCGCTTCGACTTCTACGACTACCGCAGCGAGAACGAACGGCGCCGCACCGATGCCGGCGAACTGGCGCTGTATGCGCGGCTGACCGCTGGAACCGTGATCCATGCGCTGAGTGCCGGCGTGCTCGGAACCCGCTTCAGCAGCACGTTGCAGGGCCAGGCCTACAACTACGTCGGCAGCGGCAACATCGATGGCACGGCTTTCGTTCCAGCCGACCCGGCACTCAACTACACGAACACCAACCGCAGTGAGCGCAGCACCGAATTCTTCGTCCGAGACGCGGTTCAGCTCGATGACCGGTTCACGCTGTGGCTGGCCCTGCGGCACACCCGCCTCGACCGCGAGAGCGTGAACACCGACGGGTCGAGCGCAACGCAGTACGACCAGTCGTTCAACACGCCCTGGGTGGCCGCGAGCTATCAACTCGATCCCGAGCAGATGCTGTATGCCAGTTGGGGCCGCGGCGCCGAGTCGGAAGTGGTGCCCAACCGGTCCGGCTACATCGACGCCGGCCAGGCCCTGCCGACGCTGCTGAGCCAGCAGTTTGAAGTGGGCCTCAAGGGCGCGCGCGACAACCTGACCTGGACGCTGGCCGCGTTCGACATCACGCGCCCTGCCTACGAGAACATCCAGGTCTGCACCACACCCACGGCCTGCCTGCAGCGACGCCAGCTCGACGGTGATGCACGGCACACCGGCATCGAAGCCGACGGCTCGGTGCGCAGCGGGCCGTGGTGGCTGAGCGGTGGCGTGCAATGGCTGCGCGCGCGCCGCGACGGCAGCCAGAACGCGGCCATCAACGGCCAGCGGCCGACCAACGTGCCCGCACTCTCATTCAAGGCGCAGGTGCTCTACACCGTGCCGTCTCTCCCGGCCCTGGTGCTGGGCGCGAACATCAGCGCCGAGGGCGACCGCACAGTGCTGCCCGACGACGCGGAAACGCGAATCCCGTCTTACGCGATCTTCGGCGTGACAGGCCAATGGCTGCAGCGTACAGCCAGCGGCACACTCACCTGGCGCGCGGGGATCGACAACCTGTTCGACCGACAAGCCTGGAAAGAAGCGCCCTACCAGTTCAACCACACCTACCTGTTCCCGCTCCCCGGCCGAACCGCACGGTTGTCGGTTCAGGCGAACTGGTAGGGGCGGGAGTAAACAGCGATATAATCGTCGGTTATTCCTCGATAGCTCAGTTGGTAGAGCGCCGGACTGTTAATCCGTAGGTCCCTGGTTCGAGCCCAGGTCGGGGAGCCAAGATAGACAAGAGTCAGCAGGTTAGCGCCTGCTGACTTTTTTGTTTTCTGAAAGAGGCTGGTGCCAGTCTGGTGCCAGTTTTGAAGCGA
>JANOVJ010000297.1:0-13953 GCA_031417295.1 bacterium
GGGCAGCACGCCGACCAGCAGGCACAGCAGCGCGAGGAACCCGGCCGGCACCATCATCCAGAACGGAGGCTCGTGTGGCTTGCGCGGCAGGTCGCGCGGCTCGCCGTTCCAGAATACGTCGTGGATGAAGCGCAGCGAGTAGGCCACCGAGCAGACGCCACCGAAGGTCGCCGCCAGCGGCACCAGCAGCCCGAGCGAGAAGTCGCCCTGCCCGGCCACCGCCTCGGCGAAGAACATCTCTTTCGACAGGAAGCCGTTCAGCAGCGGCACGCCGGCCATCGCCGCACAGGCCACGATGGCCAGGGTGCCGGTGATCGGCATGGTGCGGAACAGGCCGTCCAGGCGGCGCATGTCGCGCGTGCCGGTCTCGTGGTCGATGATGCCTACCGACATGAACAGCGAGGCCTTGAAGGTCGCGTGGTTCATCATGTGGAAGACCGCCGCCACCGCAGCGAGCGGGCTGTTCATGCCGAGCAGCAAGGTGATCAGGCCGAGGTGGCTGATCGTCGAATAGGCGAGCAGCCCCTTCAGGTCGTGCTTGAAAATCGCAATGTAGGCGCCGATGAGCAGCGTCGCGAGGCCAGTCAACGAGACGATCCAGAACCAGGGTTCGCTGCCGCCGAGCGCCGGGTACAGCCGCGCCAGCAGGAACACGCCGGCCTTGACCATCGTGGCCGAATGGAGGTAGCTCGACACCGGCGTGGGTGCCGCCATCGCATGCGGCAGCCAGAAGTGGAACGGGAATTGCGCGCTCTTGGTGAAGGCGCCCAGCAGCACCAGCACCAGCGCGGTTTCGTACAGCGGATGGGCGCGGATGACGCTGCCCGAGGCCAGCACCACGTCGAGCGAGGTGCTGCCGACGATGTGCCCGATCAGCAGCACCCCGGCCAGCAGGCACAGCCCACCCGCGCCGGTGACGGTGAGCGCCATGCGAGCGCCGTCGCGGGCATCGGCGCGCTGCTTCCAGTAGCCGATGAGCAGGAACGACGACAGGCTGGTCAGCTCCCAGAACATCACCAGCAAGACGAGGTTGCTGGCCATCACCACGCCGAGCATCGCGCCCATGAAGAGCAGCAGGAAGACGAAGAAGCGCGGCGCCGGGTCCTTCGGGTCAAGGTACCAGGCGGCGTAGAGCACCACCAGCGCGCCGATGCCGGTGATCAGCAGCGCGAACAGCCAGGCCAGGCCGTCCATGCGGAAGCCGAATTCCAGGCCGAGCGCGGGCAGCCAGGGCACGCTCCAGCGCAGCACCTCGCCGCCGAAAACGGCTGGCGCTGCGGCGAGCACGAGGCCGGTGCCGGCCAGCGCGACGAAGCCCGCCAGCCAGGCCGCGGTGCGGCGCGCATCGGGCTTGATGCAGGCCACGACAGCCGCGCCAGCCCAGGGCAGCAGCGCGAGCAGCAGCAACAGCAATGTCATGCGCGGCGTGCCAGCCGCTTCGACCGGCCGCCGGCCGCCGCAGCGATCATCAGGCGACGGTCACCGGGATCTTGCCGATGCGGGCCTGCCATTCCTTCGGCCCGGTCTCGTGCACGCTGGTGCCGTTCGAGTCCACCGCCACCGTGACCGGCATGTCCTTCACATCGAACTCGTAGATCGCTTCCATGCCGAGGTCGGCGAAGCCCACCACCTTGGCCGATTTGATCGCCTTGGCCACCAGGTAGGCCGCGCCGCCCACCGCCATCAGGTAGGCGCTCTTGTGATTCTTGATCGCTTCGATGCCGGTCGGCCCGCGCTCGGCCTTGCCGATCATGCCGATCAGGCCGGTTTGCGCCAGCATCATCTCGGTGAAGCGGTCCATCCGCGTCGCCGTGGTCGGGCCGGCCGGGCCCACCACTTCGTCGCGCACCGGGTCGACCGGGCCGACGTAGTAGATCACCCGGCCGCTGAAGTCCACCGGCAGCTTTTCGCCGCGCGCCAGCATGTCCTGGATGCGCTTGTGGGCGGCGTCGCGGCCGGTCAGCATCTTGCCGTTCAGCAGCAGCGTTTCGCCCGGCTTCCAGGCGGCGACCTGTTCGCGGGTCAGCGTGTTCAGGTCGACGTGCTGGCTCTTCTGGTAGTCGGGCGTCCAGTGCAGGTCGGGCCAGAGCGACAGGCTCGGCGGCTCGATGTAAGCCGGGCCCGAGCCGTCGAGCACGAAATGCGCGTGGCGCGTCGCGGCGCAGTTCGGAATCATCGCCACCGGTTTGCTCGCGGCGTGCGTGGGGTACATCGCGATCTTCACGTCGAGCACCGTGGTCAGCCCGCCCAGGCCTTGCGCGCCGATGCCGAGCGCGTTGATCTTGTCGCACAACTCGATGCGCAGTTCCTCGGTCTTGTTCTGCGGCCCGCGCGCCTTCAGATCGAACATGTCGATCGTCTCCATCAGCGACTCCTTGGCCAGCAGCATCGCCTTCTCGGCCGTGCCGCCGATGCCGATGCCCAGCATTCCGGGCGGGCACCAGCCGGCGCCCATCGTCGGCACCGTCTTCATCACCCAATCGACCACGCTGTCGCTCGGGTTCAGCATCACGAACTTGCTCTTGTTCTCGGAGCCGCCGCCCTTGGCCGCGACCTGCACGTCGACCGTGTCGCCGGGCACGAGCTCCATGTGGACGACGGCCGGCGTGTTGTCGCCGGTGTTCCTGCGCTCGAACTGCGGGTCGGCCACGATCGAGGCACGCAGCGGGTTGTCGGCGTCGTTGTAGCTGCGGCGCACGCCTTCGTTCACCGCATCGGCCACGCTGCCGGCGAAGCCCTCGAAGCGCACGTCCATGCCGATCTTCAGGAACACGTTGACGATGCCGGTGTCCTGGCAGATCGGGCGGTGGCCGAGCGCGCACATCTTCGAGTTGGTGAGGATTTGCGCGATCGCATCCTTCGCCGCCGGGCTCTGCTCCTGTTCGTAGTCGCGGGCGAGGTGGCTGATGTAGTCGGCCGGGTGGTAGTAGCTGATGTACTGCAGCGCGGCGGCGATACTCTCGACGAAATCGGCTTGCTGGATGATCGTGGGCATGGCAGCGCTCGCGCAGGGTTCAGGGCAGGCTGCGAGTTTACTGACTGGCGGGAGGCTTTCATGGCGCGTCCTGGCGAAGGGGCCGATGCTGGCGTCGCACCTGGCGAGACGAGCCCGAGCGATGCGTTGGCGGCGCTGTGGCTTGGCGTCGGTGGCGATGCAAAGGCCTTGCAGGCGGTGACGTTGACGGGCGCTGAACCTGTGCTGCCGTCATCGTTTGCGCTCGGCACTGCGGCCCAGGTGAGCATTGCCGCATCGACACTGGCCAGCGCCGAGGTCGGCCGCGTGCGCAGCGGCACGATGCAGCGCGTGAGCGTGGACATGCGCCACGCCGCGGCCGAGTTTCGCAGCGAGCGCTACCTGCGCGTCAACGGCGCGCCGCCGCCCGACCCGTGGGACAAGATCGCCGGCATCTACCGCTGCGGCGACGGCGGCTGGGTGCGTCTGCACACCAACTTCGCGCACCACCGCGACGGTGTGTTGCGGCTGCTGGGCAGCGCGCATGAGCGTGCCGATGTGCAGCGCGCGCTTCAAGCCTGGGCCGCGGCGGATTTCGAGAGCGCTGCGGCCGAGGCGGCCCTGGTGGTTGCGGCGCTGCGCAGCTTCGACGAATGGGACGCGCATCCGCAGGGCCTGGCGGTTGCGGCGCTGCCGGTGCTCAGCGTCGAGCGCATCGAGCCCGCCGGCACGGGCCCACCGCCTGAGGCGATGAGCCCGATCGGCCCGACCGAGCCGGTGCTGAGCGGCCTGCGCGTGCTCGACCTGACACGCATCATCGCCGGCCCGGTGGCAGGCCGCACGCTGGCCGCGCAGGGTGCCGAGGTGTTGGCGATCAGCGCGGCGCACCTGCCGGCGATCGAGACGACCGTGATCGACACCGGGCGCGGCAAGCGCTCGGCGCAGCTCGATTTGCGCACGGCCGAAGGCTGCGCGATGCTGGCGTCGTTGGTCCGCGGCGCCGACGTGTTCTTGCAAGGCTACCGGCCGGGCGGGCTGCAAGCGCTCGGGTTCGGCGCGGCCGATCTCGCCGTGCTGCGGCCCGGCATCGTGGCCGCCTCGCTCTCGGCCTACGGCCACGCCGGGCCGTGGGCGAACCGGCGCGGCTTCGATTCGCTGGTGCAGACGGCCAGCGGCTTCAACGCCGCCGAGGCGGCTGCCGCGGGCAGTGCCAAGCCGCTGCCGATGCCGGCGCAGGCGCTCGACCATGCCTCGGGCTACCTGCTGGCGTTGGGTATCCAGACGGCGTTGCTGCGCCGGGCGACAGAAGGCGGAAGCTGGCATGTGCGCGTCTCGTTGGCGCAGACCGGGCACTGGCTGCGCGGGCTGGGGCGCGTGTCCCAGGGGATGACGGCGCACGATCCCGCGTTCGACGATGTTGCCGAACTGCTGGAACCCAGTGAGTCGGGGTTCGGCAGCCTGCTGGCGGTCCGCCACGCGGGGCGGCTCTCAGCCACCGCATCGGGCTGGGCGCTCCCGGCGGTGCCCTTGGGAACCCATTCGCCTGCGTGGCAGGGGCCGGCCGCGCGAGGCGCGTTCGGCCTGTATCCGGGCCCCGCGTCACTGCTTCAGCCGAGGCCGACATGACAAACCGTGCAATCACGCAAGGGCAGCTCGTGCGGTGGCTCCTGGCCGCTGCGGTCGTGGGCTTGTGCGGTGGCACCGGGGAGGCTGCGCCGGGCGCTGCCGGGCTCCTGGCGAACGTGCGCGAATTGATCGGCGACGCGGCGTGCCGCAGTGACGCGCAATGCCGCACCGTCGCGGTGGGGGCCAAAGCCTGCGGCGGGCCGGAGGGCTATCTCGCATGGTCTACCTCGCGCACCGACGAGGCGGCGCTGGCGTCGGCCGTGGCCGACTACAGCGCGAAGCGGCGGGTCGAAGTCAGCGCAAGCGGCATCGCATCGAACTGTGCGTTGGTGGCCGACCCCGGTGCGTACTGCGCTCAAGCGTCGCCCGCAGCGCCTGACAAGACGCCAGTCGCGGCGCAGGGCTGCCGTTTGCGCAGCCCGTCTTTCGGCGGCCATCTGCGCGCCGAGTGAGCCGCGGCGCAACCCGGCAAGCGCAATGAAAAAGGGCTGCAAGCCTTGGCTTGCAGCCCTTCGGTGGCGCCATGTTCCGGCCCGCCGGTTCGGCGGGCCGGGCGCCGCGACTACTTGCGAAGTTGCCGGGTCGACACCGCGCGTGCCGGCGCCGTAACAGGCGTCCCGGTTTCTACCAGCACCGCCGTGGTGGCCTGCACGTTACCGGCAGGGTCCTTGAACTGGACGCCGCCCACATAGCGCTTGCCCGTGGCCAGCCCCGTCCAGGAGATACCCACCGTGGCGGTGCTGCCGGCGTAGACCGCACCGGGCAACATCACGCGCAGGTTGCCGGGCGCATCGGCCGGCGTCACGACCCAGCTCGACAGCCGGTGGGTCATGGTCTCGGCACCGCCGTAGGCCACCACGCAGACCTTGTAGTCGCCGGCCGCCGGGCTCGACATCTGCACCGCTTCGTTGGAGCCGTCGTTGCCCGAGTAGACCGAACTGCCGTCCGGTGCCAGCAACAGCATGTCGTGGTCTTCACCGACGCCGACGTCGAGGTCACGCAGGGCGAAGCGGGCCACGATGGTGTCGGCCCCGAAGCTGAACGGGTAGACCTTCACATGCGCCGTGCTCACCCCGGCCGTGCAGATGGCCTTCAGTTGGGCAGCAGACGTTGCCTGCGGCGTCAGCGAGTGCACGCCGCCCATCTTGACCCTCTTCAGCCCACCCTGGTTCGCGGTGATACGGCCGCTGATGCCGGTCTTGATCGTGATCAGGCGGGTGCCCGAGGTCGTGGTGCCATTCACCTGCGTCGGCGCGACGATCGGGTTGCCTGTCTTGGCCGTGACCGGGCTCTTGACCACGTGAACGCCGTCGGTCCAGCTCAGCGAACCATAGCTCCAGACGTTCACCACCGCGCCGGCTGGCGTCAGTTGGAGCGTGAAGCTCTTGGTCTCGCCAGGCAGCAGCGTCAGGCTGGTCGGGTTGACCACCACCGTGAATCCCGGCAGGGAAGCGGTCGCGGTGTAGGTGGCCGCCGAGGTGCCCACGTTGGTGACCTTGCGTGTCACCGTGGTGCTGCCGGCAATCGACCCGACCGTGATACTGGGCAGGTTGAAGTTGTAGGTCTCGTCCAGCGTGCCGTAGGTGGTGCAATCCGACGCCGGGGACACCGCCGCACGGTTGACCTTGCACTGGAAGCGGATGAAGTCTGTCTTGCCCGAGTCGTACACCAGGCCCGGATCGATGGCCTTGTTCGGCACCACATGCCCTGCACCCTGCGCCCACGGCAGCAAGCCGTTCTGGTCACCTGCCAAGCCGTCGTTGAGGGTCGGGATGGTGGTCGTCATCAGCGCCGACTTTATCGCCATCGGCGACCACGTCGGGTGCGCCTGGCGCAGCAGTGCCGCGAGGCCGGCCACGTGCGGGCTCGACATTGACGTGCCCTGGTACGAGGCCCAGCTTGCCGGCGGCACCAGCGTGCCGGCGGCGACCTGGTCGCGTTGCGCTTCGGTCAGGTCGGCGGTCACTGCGGCGATCACGTCCACGCCCGGTGCCGTGAGGTCGGGCTTGAGCATGTTGGCGTCGCCCTGGTTCGGGCCGCGCGACGAGAAACCGGCCATCACCGGCGCCGGTGCCTTGGCGTCGTAGAACGTGCCGATGGCGGCCGTGCTGCCGGCCGTTGCGGCGTAGGCCTTGATGATGGCGCCGTCGGCCGCGGTCACGTGCACCGACGGCACGGAGTGCACATCGGCCACGAGGCCACCGCCGTTGTCCATCAGCACCATGCCGGCGCCCCCGGCGTTGAGTACCGCCAGGCTCTTGTCGACCCGGGCGTTGCCACCGCGGGTGCAGACCACCACCTTGCCGGCCACCTTGGCCGGGTCGAGAACCACCGGGCTGCTGTAGCACTGCATCAGGCTGGTGGCATTGGCGCCGGCCACGCCCGCGTCTTCGGCGCGGATCATCGGCTTGGCCGTCAGTGCCACGTTGTTGATCGAGGCGCCGCTGTACTTGGCCGCGTTGCCCAGCGTGACATCGGCCACGAGCGAACGGTCGTGGGTGGAGGCCGCCACCGTGGTCAACCACGGGCTGACGTGCGCCACGGCCACGGCCGGGCCACTGTTGCCAGCCGATGCCGCGACGAAGACGCCGGCATTGGTGGCGCCGAGGAAGGCTTGCTCGACCGGATCGGCGACGCTGGTCTGGCTGCCGCTGATGGAGTAGTTGATGACGTGCACGCCATCTTCAACCGCCTTGTTGATGGCCGCGACGAGGTCGGCGGTGTAGCAGCTGTTCTGGCTGCCCGTGCCGTCGGTCGCGGCCGGGTTGACGTAGGTGTAGCAGACCTTGTAGGCCGCGATGCGCGCGCGTGGCGCCATGCCCGAGGCTGGGCCCATGTTGATGCCGCCGACCGTGGCAATCGCGCCGTTGTTCCCGCCGGCCGTGGACGAGGTGTGCGAGCCGTGACCGCCGTGCCCGGTGGCGCCGCCGACCGAGTCGCGCGGCGAGTAAAACTCGGTCCAGTGCTTCGTCTCGCCAGATGCAAGGAAGCCGCTGTTGAAGAACTGCGCGCCGATCAGCTTGTTGTTGCAATGCTGGGCCGGCACGAAGCCTTCGCCGGCCGCGCAGCTGCCATGCCAAGCCGCCGGCGCTGCGCCGTAGGCCAGGCTGCCGCCCGTGAAGACGGGCTTGCCGTTGGCGTCCACGCGGTCTGCGTACGCAGCGTTCTCGGGCCAGACGCCGCCATCGACGATGCCGATGATGATGTCTTCACCCTTGATCAGCGACCCGCCGGCCGTCTGCGACCACACGCCGCCCGGAGCGCTCAGGCCCAGGAAGGCCGAGGTCGAGATCGTTTCCAGCTTGCGGGGTTCGTCCACCTGCACATTCACCACCCGCGGGTCGGCCCGCAGGGCCTGCGCCTCGGCAGCGGTCAGCTTCAAGGCAAAGCCGTTGAATGCCGTGGCATACCTGGCCACGATGCGCGCACCGGGCACCGTCGAAGCGACGTTGTTCTGCTCGGTGTCGAGAAAGCCTCGGTAGGCGAGGGCAGCCGCCGAACGGGCGTTGAAGCGCTGCCCTGGGGCCGGCCGCGTGGCGGCCATGCCGGTCACGTTGCCGCTGTAGCTGGCGGCCGGCTCGGCGGCGAGTTGAACAATGTAGGTGCGGCGGGTTTCGGCCTGCGCGTTCGGCGCCAGGACACCCATCAAGGCCAGTACGGCCAGGGACGTAGAAAGCAGTTTCATCACGTTTCCTTTTTTTGATTCAGGCGGCAGTGCGGGTCAGGCGGCGCGGCGGCGGCGCGCCAACGCGCCCGCGCTGGCCAGGCCCAGGCCCATCAGCATCCAGACCGACGGCTCGGGCACGGCGGTGATGTTGTCGAGGCCGAACTGGGCCTTGTCGAGCGAGCGGGTGCAGGTGGTCGAAGTGGTGCAGGCGTAGCCGTAGAAGCCGACAAAGCCCACATTGGTGCTGGCAAACGCAGCCCCCAGCGAATACGTGGCAAAGCTGTATCCGCCATCGACCGGGCCGGGCAGATAGATGTCTTCCAGCGCGATCAGGCTGCCGGCAGCCGTGAAGCCTGCGACGCGCAACAACAGGGAGGTGGGCAGGACGATGTCGCCCGACGCCGCGATGAAGCTGGCGTCGAACGAAGTCAGGCGGAAGTCGCTGCCGCTCAGCTTGCCGATGAGGGGCAGGCCGTCATTGAGTGCAGCCAGGAAGTGGGTGCTGTTGTTGTTCGGGCAGACGAGCCCGGCGCAGGTGGCCGCCAGATCGCTGCCGTCGATCAACGCGCCGGTCAGATCGCCCGGCGCGGCGCCGGCCTTGGTCGAGATCGGGTCGATCCAGAAGCCCTGCGTCTGGATCTCGTCGCCGTGGCCGAGCAAGGGCGCGAACGGCGCGAAGCCCGTGTCGATGCCCTTGTCGAACGTGATCACTGTCGCCTGGGCGGCGCCGATGCAGGCCGCTGCGGCTGCGAGCAGTGCCAATCGTGGCAGAAACTTCTTCATGTAAGCCCCCGTTAAACGTTGCAAATTCCGAAGCCTTGTGAGCCCGGATTCGAGTCAAGAAGCCATGGCCGGACGTTTTCGTGCGACCGCCAAACCATCGCCAACCGGCCGATGGCATGGCAATGCGGCGCCAAGCCCCATTGCGATGCCCCAACCCATTGCGCGAAGCCTGCGGTGCACAAATGCACGACCCGTGCCAAGTGGCGCGAAGCCTAACGGCGCAAATTTGCCGTCTTGACCGGGACATACCCTGTGCCACCCCTTGACCAGGGGGGCTTGTAACGGCGGGCCGCCGGTTAGTTTGCCGCGTGCGGCAACCCGCGATCGCCAGCGGGCTACGGGAAAACAATCCCCCTAGTCGAGGGGGGGCGCCGCGTGCGCGACCGTGGACTGGTCGCAAAGTTGCTGTTCTGCAAATTGGTCGTCTTGACCGTGGCCATCGATCTGGCTGCCGGGCATGGATCACGGGCTTGCAGTTTGTCGGCCGGCCTGGAGTGATCCTTCCAGCCGGCTTTCGTGATCGGTTCTGTCAACACAACGCAGGAGAGCGAAGCATGAAACTCACACCGGTTTTCTCCATCACCATGGTGGCTGCGGCCGCCGCGCTGACGTGCGCCACGGCCACGCACGCGGTGACGTTCAGCGGCTTCGAGGGCACGTCGTTGCTCGACAACGCGGCCTTCGGTGAGCCCTTCCGTCCGCCCGACACGATGGGCGCGGTGGGAGCTACACAGTTCATGGAAACGACGAACGGCACCCTGACTGTCTACAGCAAGGCCACCGGGACTGCGCTTCAACGGACCCAGATGTCGGCTTGGTGGCAGGGCGTGGGTCAGGCGGGGGCGTTCGGAGATCAGCGCGTGCTGTTCGACCACTTCACGAATCGGTGGATTGCGACCAGCCTTGGCGCCGACCCGGGCGACATCAACATCGCGGTGTCCGACACCGCGAATGCGATGGGAACCTGGAAGTCGACCAAATTCACCGGCTATGCAGGCGGGATCGCCGACTATCCCACGCTTGCCATCGACAAGAAGGGTGTCTACATCGGCACCAACAACTTTACGAGCACGTTCAACGGCACCAGCCTGTTCGCGATCCCGAAGGCAAGCTTGTTCGGCGGCGCGCCGAGTGTGGCCGGCATGTCGACCTTCAACACGCCGTATCCCGCTGGCCCGGACAATGGCTTTGCGATCCAGGCTGCCGTCAACTGGAGCGCCAACCAGGGCAACTCGGCCTCGGTCATGGCTGACAGCCGCGATTTCAACGCGCAGGTTTTCTACAAGGTGAACGGCGCGGGCGCACCTGGCGCCACGCAGACTGGAGCGTCATACATTGCCGGTGCCGAGTACGAAGCCGCCGGCCCGGCGCGGCAGCCCGATGGCTCGCGGCTGGTCGACACCTTGGGCCCGCGCATCTCCGCCAACGTGGTCCAGGTCGACGACAAGCTGTACTCGGTGACGACCGTGGGCAGTGGCAACTATGCCGCGGTGCGCTGGTCGGTGAACGATGCCGAGACCGGCGCCATCATCGACACCGGCTACATCCGCGGCCATGGCTTCGACTACTACCAGGGGTCGATCGCCGTCAACGAGCTCGGCCAGGCGGTGATCGGCTTCAACCGCTCGGGCTACCAGACGGCAGACGCCAACGGCGACGGCCTGGCCGACGGCAACATCAGCTTCATGGCCCGAACCTTCAAGACTGAAGCCGATGGCGGGCTCGACAAGAATGGCGCCGACGTGCTGTTCAAGGTCAGCGGCATCAGCGACTACCACTGCAGCGAACGGGTCGATCCGCTTCCTTGCCGGCAGCGCTGGGGCGACTACAGCTCGGTGACGATCGACCCGACCGATCACCGCAGCTTCTATGCCATTGGCGAGTACTCCAGCCAGTGGGCCGACATCAAGTTCCAGGGCCAGACCTTCAACCGCGCGATCTGGAACACCTACATCGGCCAGGTGTCGTTCGTACCGGAGCCGCAGGTCTACGCGATGCTGTTGCTCGGCCTCGCCGTGGTGGGCGGGGCCGCGCGGCGCCGCCGCGGCTGACTGGCCTGAACAGGCACTTCGCCTGACCCAAAGCGCCCCCCGCGGGGCGCTTTTTCAATGCCGGTTGTCGCGCCGAGGTGCGACGCCGGGGTCAGCGGTGGCTGCCGCCGGCCGGCTGCATCAACTTGTCGGTGTACGCAATCGCCATCGCCGAGAACAAAAAGGTAACGTGGATGGCGGTCTGCGCGATCAGCACCTTGTCGTCGTAGGCCGCGGCGTTGATGAAGGTCTTGAGCAGATGGATCGAGCTGATGCCGATGATGGCCGTGGCGAGCTTGACCTTCAACACCGAGGCGTTGACATGGCTCAGCCACTCGGGCTGGTCGGGGTGGCCTTCCAGGTCCATCCGCGAGACGAAGGTTTCGTAGCCGCCCACGATCACCATGATCAGCAGGTTGGAGATCATCACCACGTCGATCAGGCCCAACACCACGAGCATGATCATGGTCTCGTTCAGCGCCCCCGCCGGGCCCTGGTAGCCGACACTCTTGATCAGGATGTCGATCGCTTCCTTGCTGCCGAACGCGGCCTCGATCAGGTGCGTCAACTCGACCCAGAAATGGAACACGTAGACGCACTGCGCGAGGATCAGCCCGAGGTACAGCGGCACCTGCAGCCAGCGGGTCATGAAGATCAGCCGTGGCAGCGGCCGCATACGGCGGTTCGGCGAGTTGGCGGGGGGCTTTTGGGGCTGGGACATGCAATGTTTGAAGGGCTGGTGAGCGATGGAAGCGATTGTAGTGGGGCCGTTTCGGGCCGGTCACTTGCAGGGCCGGCGTAGAGTAAGGCGCCGGTAAGAGCGAGCGCCTAGTCTGGTGCAAACAACCGCGGCCGCCCCTGGAGACAACATGACCGAAGCCACCCATGTCCCGTTCCAACTGAAGCTCTACCCGCCGCCACCGGCTGCCGTTGCCGGCGCGCATGTGTCGGGCATGGCCGCGTACGAGAAGCTCTGCGCAGAGGCCGAGGCCGACTACGAAGGCTACTGGGCCCGGCTGGCGCGCGAGTTCGTGGCCTGGAAGACGCCGTTCACGACCGTGCTTGACGAAAGCGAGGCGCCGTTCTTCAAGTGGTTCGAGGACGGCACCTTGAACGTCTCGTACAACTGCCTCGACCGCCAGGTCGAAGCCGGCCTGGGCGACAAGGTGGCCATCATCTTCGAGGCCGATGACGGCCAGGTCACGCGCGTCAGCTACCGCGACCTGCTCGCCCGCACCTGCCGCCTTGCCAATGCACTGAAGGCGCGTGGCGTCAAGAAGGGCGACCGGGTCGTGATCTACATGTCGATGTCGGTCGAGGGCGTGGTCGCGATGCAGGCCTGCGCGCGCATCGGCGCGACGCACTCGGTCGTCTTCGGCGGCTTCTCCGCCCAAAGCCTGCGCGACCGCATCAGCGACGCCGGCGCGGTGATGGTGATCACCGCCGACGAGCAACTGCGCGGCGGCAAGCACCTGCCGCTGAAAGCCATCGTCGACGAAGCGCTGGCGCTCGACGGCTGCGAGAGCGTGAAGGACGTGATCGTCTACCAGCGCACCGGCGGCAGCGTCGCGTGGAACGCCCCGCGCGACCAGTGGCTGCATGAAGTCACCTACGACCTGCCGAGCACCTGTGAGCCCGAATGGGTGGGCGCCGAGCACCCGTTGTTCCTGCTCTACACGTCGGGCTCCACTGGCAAGCCCAAGGGCGTGCAGCACAGCAGCGGCGGCTACCTGCTGTTCGCCGCGCTGACGATGAAGTGGACCTTCGACTTGAAGCCCGACGACGTGTTCTGGTGCACCGCCGACATCGGCTGGGTCACCGGCCATTCGTACATCGCTTACGGCCCGCTCGCACTCGGCGCGACCGAAGACAAGTTCGAGGGCATCCCGACATACCCGGATGCCGGCCGCTTCTGGAAGATGATCCAGGACCACAAGGTCAGCGTCTTCTACACCGCGCCGACGGCAATCCGCTCGCTGATCAAGGCCGCTGAAGGCACCCCCACGGCGCACCCGAAGAACTACGACCTGTCGTCGCTGCGCATTCTCGGGTCGGTCGGCGAGCCGATCAACCCGGCCGCTTGGGAGTGGTATCACCAGCACATCGGCGGCGGCCGCTGCCCGATCGTCGACACGTTCTGGCAGACTGAAACGGGCGGCCACGTGATCACGCCGCTGCCCGGCGCCACGCCGCTGGTGCCTGGGTCGTGCACTCTTCCGTTTCCCGGCATCGCAGCGGCGATCGTCGACGAGACCGGCAACGACGTGCCCAACGGCCAGGGCGGCATCCTGGTCATCAAGAAGCCCTGGCCGAGCATGATCCGTACCATTTGGGGCGAGGCCGAGCGCTTCAAGTCGAGCTACTATCCGCCGGAGCTGAAGGGCTACTACCTGGCCGGCGACGGCGCCATCCGTGACAAGGACACCGGCTATTTCACCATCACCGGCCGTATCGACGATGTGCTCAATGTCAGCGGTCACCGCATGGGCACGATGGAGATTGAGTCCGCGCTGGTCAGCCACACCGATCTCGTGGCCGAAGCCGCCGTGGTCGGCCGCCCGGACGAAACCACCGGCGAGGCGATCTGCGCTTTCGTCGTGCTGAAACGCTCACGTCCGACCGGCGACGAAGCCAGGAAAATCGCCAACGAACTGCGCAACTGGGTCGGCAAGGAAATCGGCCCGATCGCCAAGCCCAAGGACATCCGGTTCGGCGACAACCTGCCCAAGACCCGCAGCGGCAAGATCATGCGCAGGCTGCTGCGCTCGATTGCCAAAGGCGAGGCCATCACACAGGACACCTCGACGCTCGAAAACCCGGCCATCCTGGACCAGCTGGCTGAAAAAATCTAAAGGAGACCTATGGAAACCGACCTGACCACACGCATCGCGAAC
>JANOVJ010000298.1:0-6414 GCA_031417295.1 bacterium
CGCGGCCCGAGCAGGATGGTGTGGTGCGCCACGTCGGTGTACTGGCGCTTGGTGCCGAAGTACCAGACGAACAGGCTCATCGAATAACGCGACTTCTCGATGCGCCGATCGGTCCAGCGCTTGCGATGTTCGGGCGGTGCAGGTAGAGACTGAAGTCCTCGGCCAGCAACTTGCGCTCGAAGATGTCGGTCAGCAGCTCGCGGTAGCGCGGGCCGAGCAGGATGGTGTGGTGCGCCACGTCCGCGTATTGGCGGCGGGTGCCGAAGTACCAGACGAACAGGCTCATCGAATAGCGCGCCTTCTCGATGCGCTTGTCGGTCCAGCGCTTGCGGTGCTCGGGTGCCAGCAGGTGGCGGTAAGTCCAGGCCGCGTCCGCGTTCGAGACAACCACATCGGCCGCCAGGTGCTGGCCGGATTCCAGCCGCACGCCGCTCGCCGCGCCGTCTTCCACCGTGATCTCGGCCACTGCCTGCCCGCAGCGCACCGCGCCGCCCTGGCCCTCGATCAGCCCGACCAGCCCCTTGACGAGGCTGCCGGTGCCGCCCATCGGAAAGTGCACGCCCCAGCGCCGCTCCAGGAACGCGATCAGGCAGTAGACCGAGGTGGTGGCGAACGGGTTGCCGCCGACCAGCAGCGACTGGAACGTGAGCACCACGCGCAGCCGCGGGTCGCTCACATGCTTGCAGGCGAGCGAATAGACGGTGCGGTAGCCCTCCAGCTTCAGCAGGTCGGGCAGCACGCGGGCCATGTCGGTCCACGAATCGAAGGGCACGTGGCCGAGTTGCTCGAAGCCGACCTTGTAAATCGCCTCGCTGGCCTTCAGGAAGCGCTCGTAGCCCTCGACATCGCCGGGCGCCAGTTTCGCCACCTCGGCGCGCATGGCCGCTGCGTCGCCGCTGTAGTCAAAACTGGTGCCGTCGTCGAAGCGGATGCGGTAGAACGGGGCCACGGGCCGCAGGTCGATGTCGTCGGCCAGCCGCTTGCCGCACAGCGCCCAGAGCTCTTCCAGCAGGAACGGCGCGGTGATCACCGTCGGCCCGGCGTCGAAGGTAAAGCCGTCTTGCCGGTACACGTAGGCCCGGCCGCCCGGGGCGTCGAGCTTTTCCAGCACCGTGACGCGGTAGCCGCGCGCACCCAGCCGCACCGCTGCTGCCAGGCCGCCGAAGCCGCTGCCGATGACAATCGCATGGGGCCGGTTGCGCAGGCCAGCGCCGGACGGCGGGGCAGGGGTGGCAACGGACTCCAGTGTCAACATGAATTGATAGTACTTGTGTAAATCTGATCTGACAATCGCACTCACCCGGGTGGTCGGCTGCCCGGCCTGTGAAGTAGAGTCCGCCACGATGTTCGTTTGCCCTGCAACCCGCGCCCAGCCTTGCGCCCACCCGCCCCGCCGCCGTGCTTGAGTTGCGGGGGGTCGAGTGCGTGCGCGGCGGGCGGCTGCTGTTCAGCGGCGTCGATGCGGCCCTGCCGGGCGGCCACTTGCTGCGGGTGCAGGGAGCCAACGGCGCCGGCAAGACCAGCCTGCTGCGCATGATCTGCGGCCTGCTCGCGCCCGCGGGAGGCGAACTACTGTGGAAAGGCCAGCCTTTGGCCAGGCTGCGCGAGGAATTCGGCCGCCAGTTGACCTACATCGGCCATGCCGCGGCGCTGAAAGACGATTTGTCGGCGCGCGAGAACCTGCTCGCCGCCAGCGCGCTGGCCGGCCACGTGCCGGTTGCGGGTGAGGCCGGCGCGGCGCTGGCCGCCGCCGGGCTGGCCGGCCGCGCCGACGTGCCGGCGCGCCTGCTGTCGCAAGGCCAGCGGCGCCGCGTGGCGCTGGCAAGGCTGGCGCTGCCCAGCCCGGCCTCGCTGTGGGTGCTGGACGAACCGTTCAACGCGCTCGACGCCGCGGCCACGCAATGGTTGCTGGGCCTCGTCGGCGGCCAGCTCGCGCGCGGCGGCATGGTGGTGCTCACCAGCCACCAGAGCGTCGCGCTCGAGGCCGCCTGGCCCACGGTGGGCATCGCGCTGTGAGTTCGCCCGGCGTGCTCCAAGGCATGCGCTGCGTCTTCGAACGCGACCTGCGCATCGCCTTGCGCCGCCGCGCCGACACGCTGGCCGCGCTGATCTTCTTCGTCATCGTGGCCAGCCTGTTCCCGCTCGGCGTCGGCCCAGAGCCGGCGCTGCTGCGGACGATGGCGCCGGGCGTGGTCTGGGTCGCGGCGCTGCTGGCCTCGATGCTCTCGCTCGGCCGCCTGTTCGCCGACGACTTTCAGGACGGCACGCTGGAGCAACTGTTGCTGGCCGCCACCCCGCTGCCGCTGCTGGTGCTGGCCAAGATAGCGGCCCATTGGCTGGTCTCGGGCCTGCTGCTGGCGCTCGTCTCGCCGCTGCTGGCGCTGCAGTTCGACCTGTCGGCGCGGGCCACGCTCGTGCTCGCCGCCTCGCTGCTGCTGGGCACGCCGCTGCTCAGCCTGATCGGCGCGATCGGCGCGGCGCTGACCGTGGGCGTGCGTGGCGCGGGCGTGCTGCTCTCGCTGCTGGTGCTGCCGCTGGTGGTCCCGGTGTTGATTTTCGGTGCCGGCTCGGTCGAAGCCAGCAACGCCGGGCTGGGCATCGGCGGCCACTTCTCGCTGCTCGGGGCGATGCTCGCAATGGCACTGTTCGGGGCGCCCTGGGTCACTGCAGCAGCCCTGCGGATCGCTGTTGAATAGGCGAGCGGCACAATCGCACCCGGAATTGTTCGACCCAGACCATGCAGCCCAGCGAAACCAACTGGTTCAAATACGCCGCCCCGCAGCGCTTCTACCCGCTGGCGGGCAAGGCCGTGCCGTGGTTCGGCACGGCGGCGGTGTTGCTGGCCGTGGCCGGGTTGTGGATCGGCCTCGTTGTCGCGCCGACCGACGCCCAGCAGGGCGAGGCCTACCGCATCATCTTCATCCACGTCCCCGCAGCCTGGATGTCGATGGTGATCTATCTGGCGATGGCATTCTGGGCGGGCGTCGGCCTGGTCTTCAACGCCCGCCTGGCGGCGATGTTCGCCAATGCCCTTGCGCCCACCGGCGCGCTGATGACGTTCCTCGCGCTGTGGACCGGCGCGCTGTGGGGCAAGCCGACGTGGGGCGCGTGGTGGGTCTGGGACGCCCGGCTCACGTCGGAGCTGATCCTGCTGTTCCTCTACATCGGTTTCATGTCGCTCCATGCCGCCATCGACGACCTGCGCCGCGCCGACCGTGCCGCGGCCTTGCTGGCGCTGGTGGGCGTGGTCAACGTGCCGATCATTTATTTTTCGGTGAAATGGTGGAACACATTGCACCAGGGCGCCTCTGTCAGTCTGACGCGCGCGCCGAGCATGGCCTCCACAATGCTGGCCGGCATGCTGGTGATGACGCTGGCCTTCTGGGCCTACTGCATTGCCGTGTCGCTGATGCGGATGCGCGTGATCATGCTCGAACGTGAACAGCACGCCACCTGGGCGCAGCGAGAACTGGAAGTTGCTCTATGAACTGGACAAGCTGGTCGGATTTTGTTGCGATGGGCGGCTACGGGCTCTACGTCTGGGGCTCGTTCGGCATGGTCGCACTGGTGATGGTGGCCGAGGTGGCTCAGATCGCTGCGCGCCGACGCGCACTCGCGCTGACCCATCGTCACGGCGGTTTGGGAGGGGTGTCCCATGAAAGCTAGAACGCGGCGCTTGCTCGCCATCGGGGCCGGCCTGGCGACCTTGGCTGTCGCCAGCGCGCTGGTCTTGAATGCCTTCCAGAGCAACCTGGTCTTTTTCTTCAGCCCGACGCAGATCAGCGCCAACGAAGCGCCGCGCGACCGCAGCTTTCGCGTTGGTGGGCTGGTAGAAGAAGGCAGCGTCAAGCGCGACGCCACCGGCCTGACGGTGAACTTTGTCGTCACCGACCTGGCCAAGACCGTGCCTGTCAGCTACACCGGGCTGCTGCCCGACCTGTTCCGCGAAGGCAAGGGCGTGGTCGCCCAGGGCAAGCTCGGGCCCGATGGCGTGTTCCGGGCTGACCAGGTGCTGGCCAAGCACGACGAGAACTACATGCCGCCCGAAGCGGCAGAGGCGTTGAAGAACGCCCGGCCGGCCGGCGCGCAGCAATCCGTCTCTACGCTTTCCACCATTGCGCCGGAGGCCAAGCCATGACCGCCGAACTCGGCCACTTCTCGCTGATCCTGGCGCTTGCCGTCGCGCTGGTGCTCGGCACGCTGCCGCTGGCGGGCGCGGCCCGCGGCAACGCGGCCTGGATGGCGCTGGCGCGCCCTGCCGCGCGCGCGCAGTTCCTGTTCGTCGTGATCGCCTACGCCTGCCTGACCGACGCCTTCGTCAGCAACGACTTCTCGGTGCAATACGTGGCCGAGCACTCGAACTCGATGCTGCCGCTGGTCTACCGCATCGCCGGTGTCTGGGGCGGCCACGAAGGCTCGATCCTGCTCTGGATCTTGATGCTCGCCGGCTGGACGCTCGCGGTCTCGATCTTCTCGCGCGAGTTGCCCGAGCGCATGGTCGCGCGCATCCTCGGCATCATGGGCCTCATCAGTTGCGGCTTCCTGCTGTTCACCTTGATCACCTCGAACCCGTTCGATCGCCTGCTGCCCGCCGCGCTCGAAGGGCAAGACCTGAACCCCTTGCTGCAAGACCCCGGCATGGTGATCCACCCGCCGATGCTCTACATGGGTTATGTCGGTTTCTCGGTGGTGTTCGCGTTCGCCATCTCAGCCCTGCTTTCGGGCCGGCTCGACGCCGCCTGGGCGCGCTGGTCGCGGCCCTGGGTCACGGTCGCATGGTGCTTCCTCACGCTGGGCATCGCGCTCGGCAGCGCCTGGGCTTACTACGAGCTCGGCTGGGGCGGCTGGTGGTTCTGGGACCCGGTGGAAAACGCCTCCTTCATGCCCTGGCTGGCCGGCACCGCGCTGATCCATTCGCTGGCCGTCACCGAGCGTCGCGGCGGCTTTCGGATGTGGACGGCGCTGCTCGCGATCATCGCGTTCTCGCTCTCGCTGCTGGGCACCTTCCTCGTCCGCTCGGGCGTGCTGAGCTCGGTCCACGGTTTTGCGACCGACCCGGCGCGCGGCGTGTTCATTCTCGGTTTCCTGGTGGTCGTGATCGGCGGCTCGCTGATCCTGTTCGCCTGGCGCGCGCCCCAGGTCGGCGCTGGCGGCAGCTTCGAGCCGGTGTCGCGCGAATCGATGCTGCTGGCCAACAACGTGCTGCTGCTCGTTGCCACTGCGGCGGTGCTGCTGGGCACGCTGTACCCGCTGGTGCTCGACGCCCTCGGCATGGGCAAGATTTCGGTCGGCCCGCCGTACTTCGAGGCAGTGTTCGTGCCGCTGGTCGCGCCCGCCTTGTTCCTGATGGGCGTCGGCCCGCTGGCGCGCTGGCGCCAGGCGAGCGTGATCGATCTGGCGCGGCAGTTGCGCTGGGCCATGGCCGTGAGCGCAATCACCGCGCTCGTCGCGCCGTTCCTGCTCGGCGCCTGGACGCCGTGGGTCGGCTTCGGCCTGCTGCTCGCCACCTGGATCGTCAGCAGCTCGGTTGTCAACCTGCTCGGCCGGCTGCGCGCCCACCCCGCACCCAGCGTGCTGGCCCGCCTGGCCGCGCAGCCCGGCAGCTACTACGGCATGCTGCTCGCGCACTGCGGCATGGCGGTGTTCATCGTTGGCGTCACGCTCGTCAAGGGCTACGAGATCGAGAAAGACGTGAAGATGCAGGTCGGCGACGTGGCCACCATCGGCGGCTACACCTTCCGCTTCGACAGCGTGAAGGAGCTGCGCGGGCCAAACTACACCGGCGCCCACGCCACGCTCACCGTCACCCGCGACGGGCAGACGGTCGCGATCATGGAGCCCGAAAAGCGCCTCTACACCGCCACCCGCACGCCGATGACCGAGGCCGCCATCGCCACCGGCTTCACGCGCGATCTGTACGTTTCCGTCGGCGAACCCTTGCCCGATGGCGCGTGGGCCGTGCGCCTGCACATCAAGCCGTTCATCGACTGGATCTGGGGCGGCTGCGTGTTGATGGCGCTTGGCGGCCTGCTGGCGGTGCTCGACCGCCGCTACCGCGCCGCCCGCGTGCGCAACACGGTGGCCGTGCCGCGCAGTGCTGTCGCCGCAGCGGGAACGCCGGTGCTCAACAAGGCGCCTGCCGGTTGACGATGAAGCGATACCTGTTGCCCCTGCTGGTGTTCGTGGTGCTCGTCGGCTTCCTCGCCGTCGGCCTCACGCTCAAGCCTCGCGAAGTGCCCTCGCCGCTGATCGACAAGCCGGCGCCCGCCTTCAGCCTGCCGCTGCTCGATGCGCCCGACCAGTCGCTCTCGGCCCAAGACTTGCGCGGCAAGGTCTGGCTGCTCAACGTATGGGCGTCGTGGTGCGTCGCCTGCCGGCAGGAACACCCGCTGCTGGTCGAGATGGCCAAGACCG
>JANOVJ010000299.1:0-3483 GCA_031417295.1 bacterium
CTTGAACCACCAGTCGCGGCCGAACTCCTTGTCGACCTTGCGCATGGCGCGACGGAAGTCCAGCGCTTCGAGAATGCTTTCTTCCACCAGCGCGGGGCCGCCGGGCGCTTCCATCATCGCGGCGGCCACGTCGCACGACGCGATGATCGCGTACTGCGGGCTGGTGGAGGTGTGCATCAGATACGCCTCGTTGAAGAGGTGCCGGTCGAGCTGGGTGTTCTGCGCGTCCTGCACCAGCACCTGCGAGGCCTGGCTGATGCCGGCCAGCAGCTTGTGGGTCGATTGGGTCGAATAGACCATCGCCTCCTTCGGCCGCACGCGGCGCTTGCCCATCGCGTGGAAGTTGCCGTAGAACGGGTGGAACGCCGCGTGCGGCAGCCAGGCTTCGTCGAAGTGCAGCGTGTCGATCCAGCCGTCGAGCATGGCCTTGATCGTCTCGGTGTTGTAGAGCACGCCGTCGTAGGTGCTCTGCGTCACGGTCAGGATGCGCGGCTTCACGCTCGCGGCGTCCACGCCCGCCAGCAGCGGGTTGGCAGCAATCTTGCGGCGGATCGTCTCCGGCTCGAACTCAGCTTGAGGGATCGGCCCGATGATGCCCAGGTGGTTGCGCGTCGGCGTCAGGAACACCGGCACCGCGCCGGTCATGATGATCGCGTGCAGGATCGACTTGTGGCAGTTGCGGTCGACCACCACCACGTCGCCCGGCGCCACCGTGTGGTGCCAGACGATCTTGTTCGAGGTGCTGGTGCCGTTGGTCACGAAGTAGCAGTGGTCGGCGTTGAAGATGCGCGCCGCGTTGCGCTCGCTGGCCGCTATCGGGCCGGTGTGGTCGAGCAACTGGCCGAGTTCCTCGACCGCGTTGCACACGTCCGCGCGCAGCATGTTCTCGCCGAAGAACTGGTGGAACATGCGCCCGATCGGGCTCTTCAGGAACGCCACGCCGCCCGAGTGGCCGGGGCAGTGCCATGAGTAGGAGCCATCCTGCGCATAGTCCACCAGCGCCTTGAAGAACGGCGGCGAGAGCGAATCGAGGTAGGTCTTGGCCTCGCGGATGATGTGGCGGGCCACGAACTCGGGCGTGTCCTCGAACATGTGGATGAAGCCGTGCAGCTCGCGCAGGATGTCGTTCGGGATGTGCTGCGAGGTCCGTGTCTCGCCATAGAGATAGATCGGGATGTCGGCGTTCTTGCGCCGGATCTCCTGGATGAACTTGCGCAGGTTCAGCACCGCCGGGTCGATCTCGGGGCCGGGCGTGAACTCTTCGTCGTCGATCGACAGGATGAAGGCGCTGGCGCGGCTTTGCTGCTGCGCGAACTGCGACAGGTCGCCATAGCTCGTATTGCCCAGCACCTCGAAGCCTTCCTTGACGATCGCATCGGCCAGCGCGCGGATGCCCAGGCCCGAGGTGTTCTCGGAGCGGAAATCTTCGTCGATGATGACGATCGGGAAGTTGAAATGCTGCATCGCTGGGCCCATGAAATTACGCCACGCGGCGGCGGCGTCGCGCGAAGTGTAGGGCTGATCGATGACGCGCCGTCATTGGCCTAAACTGCCCGTCATGACAGCGCGCGAGAGGCATTGATGGACTGGGGTGGCGCGACCGGATGGTGGGTGGCTGCAGGCGTGCTGGTGGCCGCCGAACTGGCCATCGGCAGCTTCAACCTGCTGATGCTGGCGCTCGGCATGGTGGCCGGCGCACTCGGCGCGCACGCGGGCCTGTCGGTGCCCGGGCAGCTTGTGCTCGCCGCGGTGGTGGGCGGCGGCGCGGTGCTGGCCTGGCGCGCCAAGCGCAAGCGCGACCCGAAGCCGGAACCGGCGGCGTCGAACCGCGATGTGAACCTCGACATCGGCTCCATGGTGCGCGTCGAACGCTGGAACGCCGACGGCACGGCGCGCGTTCAGTACCGTGGCGCCGCATGGGACGTGCGTTATCAAGGCCAGGGCGTTCCAGCCGCCGGCGACTACACGATCCGCGCGCTCGAAGGCAGCCGCTTGCTCGTCGATCGATAGCATCACGTCAACTCCCCAAAGCCCACCGCCATGGAAATCTTCGCCGTCGTGCTGTTCGTCATCGCCGTGATCTTCATCATCAAATCGGTCAAGGTGGTACCGCAGCAGAGTGCCTTCGTGGTCGAGCGGCTGGGCAAGTACTTCACCACGCTGACGCCCGGCTTGAGCTTCCTGGTGCCCTTCATCGACCGCGTCGCCTACCGCCATTCGCTGAAGGAGATTCCGCTCGACGTGCCGAGCCAGGTCTGCATCACCCGCGACAACACGCAGCTGCATGTGGACGGCATCATCTACTTTCAGGTGACCGACCCGATGCGCGCCAGCTACGGCTCGAGCAACTACGTGGTCGCGATCACCCAGCTCGCGCAGACGCTGCTGCGCTCGGTGATCGGCAAGATGGAACTCGACAAGACCTTCGAGGAGCGCGAGGCGATCAACATCGCGGTGGTGAACGCGCTCGACGAGGCGGCGCTGAACTGGGGCGTGAAGGTGCTGCGCTACGAGATCAAGGACCTCACGCCGCCAGCCGAGATCCTGCGCTCGATGCAGGCCCAGATCACCGCCGAGCGCGAGAAACGCGCGTTGATCGCCGCCTCCGAGGGCCGCAAGCAGGAACAGATCAACATCGCCGAGGGCCAGCGCCAGGCCTCCATCAACAACTCCGAAGGCGAGCGCCAGGCCGAGATCAACAAGGCCCAGGGCCAGGCCTCCGCCATCACCGCCGTGGCCGACGCCACGGCCGACGCCATCCGCAAGATCGCGGCCGCGATCCAGCAACCGGGCGGCGAGCAGGCGGTGACGCTGAAGGTGGCCGAGAAAGCGGTCGAGGCCTACGCGCAGCTGGCGCAGAAGAACAACACGATGATCGTGCCCGGCAACATGAGCGAGGTCTCGGCGCTGATCGCGACCGCGATGGCGCTGATGAAGCCCACCCACCCGAAGTGACGCCAACATGGCCTTCAACGTTCTCGGCACCGAACTCGTGCCCTGCTCCTACGACCCGCTGACCGGGTTCTTTCGCGACGGCTGCTGCAACACGAACGAAGACGACACCGGCGCCCACGTCATCTGCGTTCGCGTGACCGCCGAGTTCCTGGCCTACTCGCAAAAGCGCGGCAACGACCTTTCGACGCCGCGGCCCGAGTACCGCTTTCGCGGCCTGCGCCCGGGCGACCGCTGGTGCCTGTGCGCGCAGCGTTGGCGCGAGGCCTGCGCGGCCGGCGTCGCGCCGCCGGTGGTGCTCGAAGCGACGCACGAACGCGCGCTCGATGTCGTCGGCCTACCGCTTCTGCAGGCCAACGCGTTGCACCCCGTGAGCTAAAATTTGGCCTCCGGAGAGGTGGATGAGCGGTTTAAGTCGCACGCCTGGAAAGCGTGTGGGGGCTAATAACCCCCCGCGGGTTCGAATCCCGCCCTCTCCGCCAGGAAGCTATTTCACAACGTCTTAGCAAGTCTCAAAACCCGCCTGAACCC
>JANOVJ010000300.1:0-5037 GCA_031417295.1 bacterium
CAAAGCCACATCTGCTCGGGAGGCCTGAGCGATGAGCACGAACCTGAACTTCGAAGATTGGCTGGCGCTCACCCGGCTCTACGCCGACTACGCCAGCGCGGTCGACTCCGGCGACTGGGATCTGTGGCCCGAGTTCTTCACCGAGCAGTGCGTCTACCGGCTGCAGCCGCGCGAGAACCACGAACGCGGCTTCCCGCTCGCGACGCTGTCGTTCACGAGCAAGGGCATGCTGAAGGACCGCATCTACGGCATCAAGGAGACGCTGTTCCACGACCCGTACTACCAGCGGCACATCGTCGGTACGCCGGTTGTGCGCAGTGCGGAAGGCGGGACCTTCCGATGCGAGGCGAACTACGCGGTGTTCCGCACCAAGCTGTCGGACGCGTCAACGGTCTTCAACGTCGGCCGCTACCTCGACACGGTCGTGCGCACGCCCGCGGGGCTCAAGTTCGCTTCGCGCGAGTGCATCTACGACAGCGAAATGATCCCGAACTCGATCATCTACCCGATCTGAGGCCATTGATGAGCAACACCCACTGGGTCGACGCACTGTCCGCCGACGAACTTCCCACCGACGACGTCCTCGGCGTCGTCGTCGCGGGCCGAGACATCGCGCTCTACACCGTCGGCGACGCGGTGTACGCGACCGACAACGTCTGCACCCACGGCCAGGCGCGGCTGTGCGACGGCTTCCTCGATGGCCACGAGATCGAATGCCCACTGCACCAGGGCAAGTTCGACGTGCGCGATGGCAAGCCGACCTGCGCGCCCGTCACCGAAGCGCTGCGCAGCTACCCGGTGAAGGTCGACGGGCGGCGCGTGTACCTGCAGATCGACTGACCGCTCGCAGCGGAAGGCTCCTACAGGCAGGCAACACCCGGAGCGATCGAGCGCCCGGCGGTGCGCGACAGGCTGCGCGACGACCCGTACCGCCTCTGAGGCGGCGGCGGTCGCCGCGCCGCGCGTCACAGCGAATACAAGAACGCGCGCAGCTCCTGAAGCTGTTGCGCCGTCAGGGCGTTGAGCTTGTCGATGACGCCCAGCTTCTTGATCGCCGGGCCATCGTGCAGAAAGGCCGCCTCGATCGCATCGCACGCGCGCCCGTCGTGCAGCAGGAAATCGCAGGCCGGGTCGCCCGGCAGCTTGGTGTTGTCGCGCGCGCCAGTCACGAACCGGTTCAGTGGCAGCCCTTTGAGCGGCGGCGTGCGGATCTTCTGCACATGGTTGCGGAACGCCGGCAGCACCACGCCGTTGGCATCGCGTATCGGCTGGGTGGCCGTGCCCACCTGGGACAGGTAGCCCATGTCGTGCATCAACAGGTCGGTGCCGATGTAGGACAGGAAGGGGCTGGCCGACGGCGTGACACGGGTGGTCAGGCGGTCCCTGAACACCTGGGTCAGCATCGTGTCCTCGGGGACGATGGCGATCTTGCCGATCACATGGCAGGTGTTGCAGTTCAGCGCCTTGAAGGTCGCCTCGCCGGCCATCACCTGCGGCAAGGCCACCTTGAACTCGGAGCGGGTCGGGCTGCCCACCCAGCGCGCATACGCGGCCATGCGGTTGATCTCGAGCTCGCTCAGGTCGCCGTTCCCGGCGGATTCGACACAGCTCTTGTTGGCGGGGCCGCAGTTGGGGTACGCGTAGCGGATCGGGAACAGCACATTGCTGTTCCCATAGAGCGCCTGGTAGCCCTGGCGCGAGGTGATATTCATCTCGACGAAGGCCGCGTTGGCGATCTGGTCCTCGAGCGAGGTGCGATCGCCAAGCCATCCGAAGCGGCCGATGAAACAATCGGTGAGGCTCTGCGTCGCGCAGGTCTTCTTGACCAGGCCGGCTACCCCGTCGCGCGCTCCGGCGTTCCACACGATCTCGCCGGCGATCGTGTCCCCCAGCAGGCTGCTCTGGGCCGCGCGAAAACCGACGATCGCCTGGTTAGGGATCGCTTCGATCGCCCCCAGGTTGCCCAGCCGCTTGCCGTTGAGCAGCATCGACCCGACCTGGCCATTGGTGATCGCCGCGCCGATGGCCGCGCCGCTGACGTCGGCACAAGAAGCAGGCCAGGCACTGACGCCGGGTGGCGGCGGCTCCAGCTGGCACGACGCGGCGGTCTGGAAGCTGCTTAGGGCCGCCTGCATCGGCTGGTAAGTCTTGTTCAACTCGACGTTGACACGCGCCGTGCCGACCACCATGCGCGACGGATCGGCAGGCACGTAGTTCCAACTGAAGCTGTTGCCCGCGGTGGTGTTGTGGAAGCTGTCGCCAAAGTAGTTCATCACCTTGTTGTTGTAGTAGAGCGTTCCGACCGAGGCGCCCGCGGGCGGTCGGCTGCGCAGCCGCGCTGAGAACGACAGCGGCTCCGAGTAGCGCGACGCATCGAGCCGGGCCGTGCTGCGGCCGAGGTCGAAGAAGACCAGCTTCATCGGCCGGATCTGCCCGGTGAAGGTGTAGTCCTTGACCGGGGCGGGGTTGTACGGCGCGCCGCTCATGAACTCCTGCAGCGCCACGTCGAGGCTGCCCGCGGGGTTGATGGGCACGCCGCTGCCATTGCGCACGTGGCAGCCGTCGCAGGTGTTGTTGTGAAACGGGGCCGGGGCCTGTGGAGCATCGAAGGCCGCGGCGAAGGACCTGGCGCCGAACTTGCCCGACACGCCGTTGACGGCCGCCGCGTACATCTTCTGCGTGCGGTACTCGTTGTGCCACAGCACCTTGCCCCGGATGCCCTGGGCGAACTCCAACGGGTCGGACTCCATGTGGTTGCTCATCAGCAAGGTGTGGAAGAACTCCGTGTCGGTGTAGTCGCGGCCGGGAAACGCGTTCCTGGTGTCGCCGGTATTGGTGACCGGCAGGTACAGGCTGAAGACGCTGGCGTTGTAGACCTGCTCGTACAGGCTCAGGTTCGCAGCGCTGCCGGCCGGCTTGAGGAACGACACGGGCAACTGCATGCCGGGAACGCCTGCGAACAGGAACGACGTCCGGCCGTACTGGTTGGCGAGCATGCCGGCGGCTTGCACGTCTGGCCAGAACGACTCGGGCCACTGCGCCAGATAGCCGTTGTGGTGAAACTCGTAGTTGAGCCCGCACTGGCGCAGCCGGGCCACGTTGCCCGAGGCCAGGTCGGCGAGCGAGCATTGCCGGGGGTACAGGTAGCTGCTGCCGCGCACGATCGCGGTGTTGTAGCAGTCCGCGCCGTTGGGGCCGGTCACGCCAACGTCGCAAGTCGGCCCGTTGGCGGGCGCGGTCACGGTGAAAGCGAACTGCCCCAGGAACGGGTTGGCCACCGCCTGGGGATAGACAAACGACTCCCAGGTCACGGGCGCACCGCTCCAGGGGAAGTGGCGTTGCAGCTCGGCCGGGCCGCCTTGCAGCTGAATCGGACCGGCGTCGATGGCAAAGTTCTGCAGCGCGCCGTTGAGCCAGGTCAGCAGGTTGGCGTTGTACTTCTGGTACTGGAGGTTGGCCGCGCTGGGCGCGACTTCGCTCAGGTCGAAACCCGCCAACACCATCGTGCACGTGGTCTCGCCGTTCCCGCCCTTGCAATGGTTGGCGGGGCCGGTGTCGCTGGCCGGATAGACCGACCACGGCTGCGATCTCGGCCAGTCGGTCGCGCCCAGGCCCATCGGGTTGAAGCCGTTGTTCATGGGCGAGAAGTAGTCGCCGTAGCAGACGGGATCCTGAACGTCGTTGACGCCGACCGGGAACTGCGAACTGCAGTAGTGCGCCGTGTACCACGGCATCTGCGGCGCGTAGGTGCTGCCGTCGGTGACGGAGTATCCGCCGTAGTAGCCGTTCGCGTCCGGCGGCTCGGTGCCGAGGGGGCGCGGCAGCAGCGCCACGGCGCCGCCCGAGCTTCGCGTCCAGAAGCTGGACAGCCTCAACTGGACTTCGATGCAGGGCAGCGACGGATCCTGGCACTCCTTCGCCGCCAGGATCTTCGGGTCGTTCACCGCGTAGAGCGTGTCGGTCCTGAGGATGCCGAGCACGTTGTTCACGCCCAGCTCGAGCATGCAGTCTTCCTGCGTGAGATTGAGCGTCGTGCACAGTGCCTTCTCGGCGTCGCCCAGCGCGTCGTACGGCAAGACCAGCGCCTGGTCGATCTCGTTGCCGGCGAAGGTGCCCAGCTTCTGATGCCAGGGAAGGTCCGAATACCATTCCTGGAGCACGGGCGCCCCGGCGATGGCGGGCCAGAAGGGCGCGCGAACCACCGCCCCATCGATGATCGGCCCCGGGAGCCGGATCGGACCGCCCAAGGGTTTGGCGGCCGGGTCACCATCGCCGCAGCCGTGCAGCAGCGCCACCGCGGCGGCGCCGACCAGGACGCGCCGCAAGAGCCTGGCCGCCTGCGCCAGCCGCTCACCGGCCCAGCGCCGGGAAGTACGGAAGTCTGGGTGCGTCATGGTTGGTAGCCTGGTGTGGGTCGATTCACGATCATTCCACGGCGGGCGCGGTCTCAGCAAGTGCGCCCGACATCGCACGGCGTCCACAGGCTCACCGATGGCTCGGTCAGCCCGGCGGCGTTGCCGTTCGGCAGTTGCAGCACCTCGTAGTTCAACGTGTACACGTTGCGCCAGAAGTCGACCGTGAGCCGCGCCGCGTTGATGTTCATCGTCGTCGCGATCGGGCTGCTGTCGGCCTGATCGGGGTGATAGAGGTCGAGTCGGTAGACGAAGCTGTTCTGGTTGAACGACAGCACGTACAGGTAGCCGGTGTACTCGACCGCGAGGTCGAGGTATTGCCAGCCCTGCGCCGCGTCGGTGCCACCAAGCGTCAGGCTGTACGGCGAGGTGCCCGGCCCGCTGAGCTTGTTGAAGTGGCGCACCGGGTTGGCGCCGAGGTCGAGCGCCTGGATGCGGTTGTTGCCGGCTTCGAGCACCAGGATCACGCCGTCGGGCGAGATCGCCGCGGCGACCGGCAGGTCGAGCAGCCCCCCCAACTTTATTGTAACCACACCAACCTGCGAAACAAAAGTGCTTACGTTTACAGATCAATCTGTTCCTAATGTTGGTACTTCCACCGCATGGGCATGGAATTTTGGAGATG
>JANOVJ010000301.1:0-3959 GCA_031417295.1 bacterium
GTCGCCGCGGCGAAGGTGATGGTCTGCGGGAAGTTGTAGCCCTGTGGGTCCTTCCAGGGTCCGTAGACCATGTAGTTGAGCACCATATCGGCCACATAGACGAGCATCAGGCTGACCAGGATTTCATTGGCGTTGAAGCGGTCTCGAAGCAGCGCGACGATGGCGGCCCAGAACATGCCGCCGAGCACCCCGGCCAGCAGGATCGGGACGACGATCCAGTGGCTCGTGGTCGGCCCGGCCTGCATCGCCACACCCCCAGCGAACACCGCGCCGAGGATGAACTGGCCTTCGGCGCCGATGTTCCAGACGTTGGAGCGGAAACACACGCCCAAGCCGAGCGCAATCAACAGCAGCGGTGTCGCCTTCATCGCCAGTTCCGACAGCGCATACAGGCTCTTCACCGGCTCGATGAAGAACACGTACAGACCCTTCAGCGGGTCCTTGCCGAGGAGCATGAACAAACAGGTGCCGATCACGACCGTGATCGCGAGCGCGAGCAACGGCGAGCCGATCGACATGACCTTCGACGCCTGCGGGCGGACTTCGAACTTAAGCATGGGACACCTCCGCATTCCTGGCTGCGCCACCCGTCGTCCACAGCCCCGACATCCATTCGCCGATCATCTCGATCGTCGCCTGCGCGGTGGGCACCGAGGGCGAGACCTTGCCCTGCGCGATGACGACCAGGCGGTCGCAGATCTCGAACAACTCGTCGAGTTCTTCGCTGACGATCAGCAGCGCGCAGCCCTCGTCTCGCAGCTTCAGCAGCGCACCGCGAATCTGCGCCGCCGCGCCCACGTCCACGCCCCAGGTCGGCTGCGAAACGATCAGCAGCTTCGGGTTGGCGTCGATCTCGCGGCCGACGATGAACTTCTGCAAATTGCCGCCAGAGAGCGACTTGGCGGCCGCGTCAGGCCCGCCCGCCTTCACGTTGTAGGCGCCGATCAGCCTGGCCGCCAGGCGCTGCACGTCGCCGACGCTGATCCAGCCCGTGCCCGACACGGTTTCGGTGCGCGTGAGCAGCGTGTTCTGCGCCAGCGACAGCGTCGGCACCGCGCCGCGGCCGAGCCGTTCCTCGGGCACGAAGTGCAGGCCCTCCTTGCGTCGCTTTCGCGGCGGGTGGTTGCCGATGGGTTTGTCGAACAGGCGGATCGATTCCCACGCGGCGCGCGTGTCCTCACCCGATAGCGCCGCCATCAACTCCTTCTGCCCGTTGCCCGAGACGCCGGCGATGCCGACGATCTCGCCAGCGCGGACCTCGAAGCCGATGTCGGTCAACGTCATGCCGAACGGGTCTTCCTTCGGCAGCGACAGGCCCTGCACCTTCAACACCACCGGCCCGAGCTTGGCCTGGTGGTGCTGCAGCTGCGGCGGCTCGGCGCCGATCATCAGCCGCGACAGGCTGGCGTTGGTTTCCTTCGTCGGATCGACCTCGCCGGTGACCTTGCCGCCGCGCAGCACGGTGCAGTTGTGGCACAGCGCGCGAATCTCGTCGAGCTTGTGGCTGATGTAGAGGATGCTGCAGCCCTCCGACGCGAGCTTGCGCAGCGTGACGAACAGCCGCTCGACAGCTTGCGGCGTGAGCACCGAAGTCGGCTCGTCGAGGATCAGCAGCTTCGGGTTGGTCAGCAGCGCGCGCACGATCTCGACGCGCTGGCGTTCGCCGACGGAGAGTGAATGGACCGGCCGCAGCGGCTCCACATCGAGCCCGTATTCCTTGGCCACCTTGGTGATGCGCTCGGTCACCTCGGCCAGCGTGAGCGACTTGTCGAGCCCGAGCCACACGTTCTCGGCCGCGGTCAGCGTGTCGAACAGCGAGAAGTGCTGGTAGACCATGCTGATGCCCAAGGTGCGCGCCTGCGCCGGGCTCGCCACCTGCACCGCTTGCCCGTTCCAGCGGATCTCGCCTTCGTCGGGCCGTACGGCACCGTAGATCATCTTCATCATGGTCGACTTGCCGGCGCCGTTCTCGCCCAGCACGGCGTGGATCTCGCCCGGCTTGACGCGCAGGCTGACCCGGTCGTTGGCCTTGACGGCGGGGTACTGCTTGCTGATGTTGATCAGTTCGAGTCGAAGCATGTCTTGTCTCCTGGTGCCCTGCAGCCGCGTACGATGGTGCTGCTGCGTCTTGTTGTCGTCGGGGGTGTCGGTACTACGAATTGATAGGGCGCGCGAAGCGTTCAGCGCCGCCGACGAAGGCCGCCACGAGATTGCGCTCATCGCCCAGCGTCATCCACGCGAACACCCGCTCATGCAGTTCGCGTGCCACTTCCATTCGTCGCCCGGCGACCGGGCCGACGGCCCAGTCCCAGACGCACACATCGGCCATCCGGCCGGGTTCGAAGCTGCCGATCTCACTGGCCAAACCCAGCGCCTGCGCCGCGCCCAGCGTGGCCGCGTGCAATGCCTTCCAGGCCGTGAGCCGCTCGCCGGCCAGCGCCTGCACCTTGTAGGCATCGGCCATCGTGCGCAGCATCGACAAGCTGGTGCCGCCGCCGACATCGCTCGCCAGGCTGACCGCAGCGCCGGCCGCTTCCGCCGCGCGCCAGCCGAACAAGCCACTGCCGAGAAAGAGATTCGACGATGGGCTGTGCGCGATCTGCGCCCCGCTGTCGCGCAACGCGCCACGGTCTTCGTCGTCGAGCCAGATGCCGTGGGCGAGCACGCTGCGCGCGTTGAGCAGGCCAGCGCGCGCGTACACGTCGAGGTAGCTGCGCGCCTCGGGGAACAGCTCGCGCGCCCAGCGCACCTCGGCGCGGTTCTCGGCCACGTGGGTCTGCATGTAGACGCCCGGGAAGCTTTGGCACAGCCGGCCCGCCATCGCCAACTGCGCGGGCGTGCTGGTCGGCGCGAAACGCACCGTCACCGCATAAGCGAGCCGGTCGCGGCCGTGCCAGCGCTCGATCAGATCGACGCAATCGCGCTCGGCCTGTTCCACATCGTCGCGCAGGCCATCGGGGGCATGGCGGTCCATCAGCACCTTGCCGGCGACGAGCCGCATGCCGCGCTGCTGCGCCGCCGCGAACAGCGCCTCGGCCGACACCTTGTGCACGGTCGGGAACACCACCGCCGACGTGGTGCCGTGGGCAATCAGCGCGTCGAGGAAGAGCGCCGCGCCGGCCTGGGCATGCGGAGGGTCGGCATAGCGCAGCTCGGCGGGGAAGGTGTAGGTGTTCAGCCAGTCGAGCAGCTCGGTGCCGTAGCTCGCGATCACGTCGAGTTGCGGACTGTGAACGTGGGTATCGATGAAGCCGGGCAGGATCAGGCGGCCGCGATGGTCCTGGCAGGTCCAGCTCGCATCCGGCGCTTGGCTGCCCGGTTGCGCGCCGACGATGCGGCAGGCTTCGATCAGCAGCCAGTGGTCGGCGCGGAAGCGCACACCGTGCAGGCCGGTGTCGGCCCAGTTCGGCGTGCCCGTGAAGTCGAGCAGGTCGCCGCGCAGGGCGAGGCGGTGCGGAGCGTTGGCTGCGGCAGCGAGGGTTGCCATGTCAGCTGTCCAGAGCGGTTGGCTTCGGGACCGCGCGGCGGGCGGTGCCCGCTGGGGGCTCACACTGGGGCGGTCGGCGCTGCGCGCCGACTGCGCTGTGGTGCTCGCCCTGATGTCGCATCGCAGAACTCGCTACGTTCGCTTCGCTCACTGCGCTCAAACATCCGCGATGAGTCAGACCACGAAGCGCGCTGCGCGCGCCGACATCAGGGCTCCGCTCCTCGCCGCCCCACAGATCGCCCCCAGCGAGCACCGCCCGCCGCGCTCTACGGTGCGGTTTTCTGGTCGAGGAAAGCAAGCGCCGCTTTGCAAAGGCGCGCCCGGACAGGGCACGTAGCGCCTCGCAGGCGCCGAGAAGCACAGGGCTTGTGGCCTCGCGCGCAGCGCGACTCGTTGACTGACTCGTCACGGATGTTTGAGCGGAGTGAGCGCAGCGAACGCAGCGAGTTCGGCGACGGGCTACGAGCCTGAG
>JANOVJ010000302.1:0-3251 GCA_031417295.1 bacterium
CACGCTGATCCTCGCCATCGCCTTCGTCGACGAGTTCGTGCTCGAGTTGCGCGGCCAGCGCCGCGCGGTGCAGAGCGACGAGATGCTGCACAACGAATGAAGCCCGCCGCATGAACGACATCGCCATCACCGGCCTGCTCATCGGCGCGCTGTTCCTGATCCTCGCCAGCGGGGTGTGGATCGGCCTCACGCTGTCGGGCGTGGCCTGGATCGGGATGCACCTCTTCTCGTCGCGCCCGGCCGGCGACGCGATGGCCGTGACCACCTGGGGCTCGGCATCGAGCTGGACGCTGACGGCCCTGCCGCTCTTCATCTGGATGGGCGAAATCCTTTTCCGCACCAAGCTCAGCCAGGACATGTTCCGCGGCCTCGCGCCGTGGATGCAGCACCTGCCCGGCCGGCTGCTGCACACCAACGTGATCGGCTGCGCGATCTTCGCCGCGGTGTCGGGGTCGAGCGCGGCCACCTGCGCCACCATCGGCAAGATGAGCCTGCCCGAGCTCGCCAAGCGCGGCTACCCGGACGCAATGGCGATCGGCTCGCTGGCCGGCGCCGGCACGCTGGGCCTCTTGATCCCGCCCTCGATCATCATGATCGTCTACGGCGTTATCGCCGACGTGTCGATCGCCGAGCTGTTCATCGCCGGCATCCTGCCCGGCATCATGCTGGCGCTTCTTTTCTCGGGCTACATCGCATTCTGGGCACTGCGCAACCCCGGCCTCGTGCCGCCACCCGACGCACCGATGAGCCTGCGCGAGAAGCTGCATGAATCGAAGAGCCTGATCCCGGTGGTGCTGCTGATCGTGGCCGTGCTCGGCTCCATCTACGCCGGCATCGCCACGGCCACCGAGGCGGCGGCCGTGGGCGTGGTTGGCGCGCTGGTGTTGTCGGCACTGCAGGGCTCGCTCAGCTGGGCCGCGTTTCGCGACTCGCTGATGGGCGGCACGCGGCTGTACTGCATGATCGCGCTGATCCTGGCCGGGGCGTCGGTCCTCACGCTGTCGATGGGCTATATCGGCCTGCCGCGCCATCTGGCCGAGTGGATCGCCTCGCTCGGCCTGAGCCAGTTCCAGTTGATCCTGATGCTCACCGTGTTCTACGCCGTGCTCGGCTGCTTTCTCGACGGCATCTCGATGGTGGTGCTGACGATGGGCGTGATCATGCCCACGGTGCTGAAGGCCGGCATCGACCCGCTGTGGTTCGGCATCTTCATCGTGCTCGTGGTCGAGATGGCGCAGATCACGCCGCCGGTCGGCTTCAACCTGTTCGTGCTGCAGGGCATGACCAAGCGCGAGATCACCTGGATCGCGAAGGTCACGCTGCCGTTCTTCTTCCTGATGGGCGCGGCGATCTTGCTGGTGTACTTCGTGCCCGGGATCGTGACCTGGCTGCCAGCGCAGATGAAGGGTTGACATGTATTTGCCCGGCCACTTCGAAGAAGCCCGCACCGAGGTGCTGCACACGCTGATCCGCAGCCACCCGCTGGGCACGCTGGCGACGCTGAACGTGGCGGGCGAGTTGCAGGCGAACCCGATTCCGTTCCTCATCGAGCCCGGCTTGCAAGCCCACGGCACGCTGCGCGGCCACGTGGCGCGCGCCAACCCGCGGTGGCGCGAGACACGCGCGGATGTCGATGCGCTCGTCGTGTTCCAGGGCGCACAAAGCTACATCAGCCCCGGCTGGTACCCGACCAAGGCCGAGCACGGCAAGGTGGTACCGACCTGGAACTACATCGTGGTGCAGGCGCGCGGCAGGCTGCGCGCGATCGAGGATGCGGCGTGGGTGCGCGCCTTGGTGACGCGGCTGACCACGCGCTTCGAGTCTTCGCAGGCCAAGCCCTGGGGCATCGGCGATGCGCCGGCCGACTACATCGAGACGATGCTGCGCGCGATTGTTGGCATCGAGATCGAAGTCACTGCGCTGGTCGGCAAGTGGAAGGTCAGCCAGAACCGGAGCGCGGCCGATCGCGAGGGTGTGGCGGCTGGCCTCACGGCGCTGGCCGGCGATGCGCAGGCAGCGGTGATGGCTGCCGAGGTGGCACGGCCGCGCTAAGTGCTATCGACTGCCGACAAACGTCACCGCGTGACCCCGCAGGGCAGCGGCAAAGCGTGCGAAAGTCAAATCCGATGCGGGCTCAGAAATGACAGTCGGCATGGCGTTCGTCGCCATGATGAAGCAGGCCGCGCTGTAGATTCGTTCGAGCACCAGACGACGACACAACAGTTCATAGCGCTCGGCGTACGTCACGCCTTGGCTTTTGAAGGTGCCACGGCTCGGCACTGAAGGGCCGCGGAAGACCGGGTCCACGCCGAAGTACGGCTCCTTGTTCGCGACCGGGCGCCTGACCGTGGCTCGATCTTCCAGCAAGAACAGATAGCCGAGGAAAGGCGCCGGTGCGCATTCGCCGAACCGCCCTTCGCGGTAGGCGGTCCAAAGGTCTTTGGCGCTTCCGACCGCTTCCTCCGAGCGGTTGTTGACGTTGTTTCCAATCGACTTCCCGGCCTGCGACTTGAACTCCATCGCGAGCACCAGTTGGCCTTCGGAAATGACGATGAGATCCCACTTCTTCGTCGCCCGAAAGTAGCCCGGCAACTCCAGGGCGGTGCGCGTCCTCACGTCGAGACGCTTCAGGCCGGCTTCGCACAAGATGTCGGCAACCAGGACTTCGAGCGCGCCCATTTGGGTGCCACCCGTGACTTCACCGCGCGTTCCAGCGTCGATCTTGCCGGACACGATCTGCTTTTCCTTGTTTTTGGCTCGCGCGTCCCAGTAGCTTTGGACTGCGTCCTGCAAGCGCCTCTCGACATCGACCTTGTCAGTCAAGATTCGCCTCCAGGATGGCCTTCTCTTCGTCGGACAACTTGTAAAGCTCAAAGGCAGCGCGATTGCAGGCCGCCAGGTCTTGCGCCTTCGCTGCGGAAATCAAACCGCGCCGGGCCTCGGCGGGAACATCCACCCACTTCGGAACCCGGATGCGCCGAAGGTACTGCGCCTGAAACCTAAGGAAGCCTCCCCGCATGCGGGTCGAGTAGGTCGCTACGAAGAGGCGCGCAATGCCGGACAGCAGCACAGCTTGCAGCGCCCGCAAATCCCATTCCTCCGCAACGATGAAGTACAGGTTGTGGTGCGGGTAGAGCCGCCCTTCTTCGTAGACGATGTGGGCTTCTCCTTTGATGTCCGGAACCAGCAGCTTCGGCCGCTTCGTCAGCGAAGGCGTGATGCGATCGATCGTGCGGTACCAGCTAGCCGGT
>JANOVJ010000303.1:0-5001 GCA_031417295.1 bacterium
CGTTTTTGTGATGCCGTGCGCGAGGCCGACGCCCGCAGTGCATCGACCGATCTCTGAAGAGCAGCTTTCACACATGTTGAACTACCAGCAACCCGATGCCCGCGGGCACTTCGGGCCTTATGGCGGAACCTTCGTCGCCGAGACCTTGATCCACGCGCTCGACGAGTTGAAGGCGACTTACGAAAGGTATCGCAACGATCCCGAGTTCGTTGCCGAGTACCGGCATGAGCTGGCCCACTTCGTCGGCCGGCCGAGCCCGATCTACCACGCGGCTCGGATGAGCCGTGAGCTCGGCGGCGCGCAGATTTACCTGAAGCGCGAAGACCTGAACCACACCGGCGCGCACAAGGTGAACAACACCATCGGCCAGGCGCTGCTGGCGCGGCGCATGGGCAAGCCGCGGGTGATCGCCGAAACCGGCGCTGGCCAGCACGGCGTGGCCACCGCGACCATCTGCGCGCGCTTTGGGCTGGAGTGCGTGGTCTACATGGGCAGCGAGGACGTGAAGCGCCAATCGCCCAACGTCTACCGCATGAACCTGCTCGGTGCGACGGTGGTGCCGGTGGAAAGCGGCTCGCGCACCTTGAAAGACGCGCTGAACGAAGCGATGCGCGACTGGGTGACCAACGTCGAGAACACGTTCTACATCATCGGCACCGTGGCCGGCCCGCACCCGTACCCGATGATGGTGCGCGACTTCCAGCGCGTGATCGGCGACGAGTGCCTGGTGCAGATGCCGCAGATGATCGGGGGCGGCCGCCAACCCGATGCGGTGATCGCCTGCGTGGGTGGCGGCAGCAATGCGATCGGTATCTTCTATCCGTACATCGAACACGCGGGTACGCGGCTGATCGGCGTCGAGGCGGCCGGCCTTGGCCTCGACAGCGGCAAGCATTCGGCCTCGCTGCAGCGCGGCTCGCCGGGTGTGCTGCACGGCAACCGCACCTACCTGCTGCAAGACGACAACGGCCAGATCACCGAGACCCATTCGGTCTCGGCCGGGCTCGACTATCCCGGCGTCGGGCCGGAGCACGCGCACCTGAAGGACATCGGCCGCGCCGAGTACGTCGGCATCACCGATGCCGAGGCGCTGCACGCCTTCCATCACCTGTGCCGCACCGAAGGCATCATCCCGGCGCTCGAGTCGGCGCACGCGGTGGCCTATGCGATGAAGCTCGCGCCGACGATGCGTGCCGACCAGCATCTGCTGGTGAATTTGTCTGGCCGCGGCGACAAGGACATCGGCACTGTGGCCGACCTGTCGGGCGCCAGTTTCTTCTGCCGGCCGTCATGCCAGGGGCAGGGCGTGAAGGGCGGCGAAGCGCCGCTGGAGTTCAAGCGATGAGCCGCTTGGCCGCAACCTTCGAGGCCCTCAAGATCGCCGGCCGCAAGGGCCTCGTGCCCTACGTGATGGCAGGCGACCCGTACGCCGACGCGACGCTCGAGATCATGTTCGCCATGGCCGAGGCCGGCGCCGACGTGATCGAACTCGGCGTGCCGTTTTCCGACCCGATGGCCGAGGGCCCGGTGATCCAGAAGGCCTGCGAGCGCGCGCTCGTCAAGGGCATCGGGCTCGTGCAGGTGCTGGCCACCGTGCGCGCCTTTCGCGAGCGCGATGCGAAGACGCCGGTCGTGCTGATGGGCTATGCCAACCCGTTCGAGCGCTTCGACCAGCGCCACGGCGAGAACGCCTTCGTTGCGCAGGCACGCGAGGCCGGTGTCGATGGCGTGCTCGTGGTCGACTACCCGCCCGAAGAATGCGAGGCCTTCGCCGCACGCTTGCAGGTGGCCGGGCTCGACCCGATTTTTCTGCTCGCGCCCACATCCACCGAGCAGCGAATGAGAGACGTCGGCCGGGTCGCGCGCGGCTATGTCTACTACGTCTCGCTCAAGGGCGTGACCGGTGCCGGGCACCTCGACACGGAGGCCGTCGCGGCGATGTTGCCGCGCATCCGGGCCCATGTGAAGCTGCCGCTGGCGGTGGGCTTCGGCATCCGCGACGCCGCCACGGCGTGCGCAGTGGCCCGCGTTGCCGATGCGGTCGTGATCGGCTCCGCGCTCGTGCAGTTGCTCGAAACCCAGCCGCGCGACAATGTGGCGCGAGCCGCCGGACAGTTCATTGCCGAGATCCGCGCCGCGCTTGACCTACCGACAGGAGCAACCCCCCAATGAGCTGGCTTGAGAAACTGCTGCCGCCGAAGATCCAGCAAACCGACCCGAGCGAGCGCCGCACGGTACCCGAGGGGCTGTGGATCAAGTGTCCGTCGTGCGAGACGGTGCTCTACAAGACCGACCTCGAGCAGAACATCAACGTCTGCCCGAAGTGCGCGCACCACCACCGCATCGGTGCCCGCGCCCGGCTCGACGCCTTTCTCGACCCCGAAGGTCGCTACGAGATCGGGCAAGAGGTGCTGCCGGTCGATGCGCTCAAGTTCAAGGACAGCAAGAAGTACCCTGAGCGGCTGAAGGAAGCGCTCGAGAACACCGGCGAGACCGACGCCCTGGTGGTGCTGGGCGGCGCGGTGCACACCATCCCCATCGTCGCCGCCTGCTTCGAGTTCGACTTCATGGGCGGCTCGATGGGCTCGGTCGTCGGCGAGCGCTTCGTGCGCGGCGTCGAGACCGCGCTCGAACAGCGCACGCCGTTCGTCAGCTTCACTTCCACCGGCGGCGCGCGGATGCAGGAAGGCCTGTTGAGCCTGCTGCAGATGGCCAAGACCAACGCCGCGTTGACCCGCCTCGCCAAGGCCCGGCTGCCCTATGTCAGCGTGCTCACCGACCCGACCATGGGCGGCGTCTCGGCGAGCTTTGCCTTCGTCGGCGACGTGGTGATTGCCGAGCCGAGAGCGCTGATCGGCTTTGCCGGGCCGCGGGTGATCGAGAACACCGTGCGCGAGAAGCTGCCCGAGGGTTTTCAGCGCAGCGAGTTCCTGATGCAAAAGGGCGCGATCGACATGATCATCGACCGGCGCGAGTTGCGCGGCGTGATCGCGCACGCGCTGGCGATGCTGCAACGCCAGAGCGCCGACGCTGTCGCTTGAGCCTGGCCTAGCCCCTGCCGGCCGCGCCGTCGCCGCCCCACAGCGCCGGCCCTTGGCACGCGCGCCGTCGGCGCGCCACCACCACCGCTGCACATGACCTTGCCCACCACGCTCGCCGAATGGCTGGCTCACTGCGAGCGTCTTCACCCGAAGACGATCGACCTCACGCTCGGACGGATGCAGTTGCTGCGCCAGCGGCTCGGCCTCGCTTTCACGGTACCGCTCGTCATCGTGGCCGGCACCAACGGCAAGGGCTCGACCTGCGCGATGCTCGAGGCGATCGCATTGCAGGCCGGCTACCGCGTCGGCCTTCACACCTCGCCGCACCTGGTCCACTTCGAAGAGCGTTGCCGCATCGGCGGCGAGGCGGTGCCGGCAGAGAGGCTGTTGCCGCATTTCGAAGCCGTCGAGCACGCGCGCGGCGAGGTGGCGCTGACGTTCTTCGAGTTCACGCTGCTCGTGTTCGCGCGCCTGCTGACGGCCGAGCCGCTGGATCTGGTCGTGCTCGAAGTCGGGCTCGGCGGCCGCTTCGATGCCGTGAATGCCTTCGACGCCGACTGCGCGGTGATCACCAGCATCGACCTCGACCACATGGAATACCTGGGGTCCACCCGCGAGGCGATCGGCTTCGAGAAGGCCGGCATCATGCGTGCCGGCCGGCCGGTGGTTATCAGCGACCCGCTGCCGCCGCAGAGCGTGCTCGATCGCGCGGCTGCTCTGGGCGCCGACACCTGGCTGTCGGGCCGCGACTTCCACTTTGCTGGCGACCGTCAGCAATGGAGCTGGGCTGGCCGCGAGCGGCGCTACAACGGCCTGGCCTACCCTGCTCTGCGCGGCGCCAACCAGCTGCTCAACGCGGCCGGCGTGCTGGCGGCTTTCGAGGCCTTGCGCGAGCGCCTGCCGGTCACCGCGCAGGCGGTGCGCGGCGGGCTGGCGAAGGTTGAGCTGCCGGGGCGCTTCCAGATCGTTCCCGGCCAGCCGACGCTGGTGCTCGACGTGGCCCACAACCCGCACGCGGTGGCTGCGCTGGCGCAGAACCTCGACCAGATGGGTTTTTACCCGCGCACCCATGCGGTGTTCGGCGCGATGCACGACAAGGACATCGCCGCGATGCTGGGCCGGATGGCGCCACGGGTCGATCACTGGTACTTCACCGACCTGCCCACGCCGCGCGCCGCAAGCGCGCAAGTGCTGCTCGAACTGCACGCCAGCCTGGTGCGCGACGGCCGCGCTCGCGGCCCCGGGCCGGTGAGCGCACAGGCCCACGCCAACCCTTCGCTGGCCCTTCGCGCGGCGCTTTCAGCCGCCGACCCCGCTGATAGAATTCTGGTCTTTGGATCGTTTTTCACCGTCGGCGGCGTGCTGCAAGACGGCCTGCCGCGAACCGCGGCCAAGCACATCGCCTGAAGCAAGAGCGCCCCGCCCACGCGGCGCGCCCGCGCTGCGGCGCCGACCCCGGCACCTGGCTGACTTGCCGCCCTCGGCTCAACGCACCGCCTGCCCTCCTACCGTTTTTGCATGGATCTGCTGTCCGTTTTCAAGCGCAAGACGCCGCTCCCGGCCGGCCAGGCGCCCGACGCCGCCGACGCGGTGCAGCAGGCGCGCACGCGAGCCCGCCAGCGGCTCATCGGCGCGGCGGTGCTGGTGGTGGCGGGCATCATCGGTTTCCCGCTGCTGTTCGAGACCCAGCCGCGGCCGATTCCGGTCGATCTGCCCATCGAGATTCCGCGCAAGGACCCCCTGCCGCCGCTGGGGATGCCGGGTGCGGCATCAGAGGCGCCGGTGCCCACCCCCGCTGCCGCTGCCACGGTGCCAGCCAAGCCGCCACAGCCGCCGCTGGCCTCGCGTGTGATCACCGAGACGCCGGCCGACGCGGGCCGCGAAGTCGCACCGCTTGCTCCGCCGGCTGCGCCGCCCGGTGCCGCCTCGGCCGAGCCGAGCGCGGCGGCCAAGCCGGTCG
>JANOVJ010000304.1:0-1983 GCA_031417295.1 bacterium
GCGCCGGAGATCGCGGTGTGGTAGCGCGGGGTCGCGCCCGAAACGCTGTCGGACACCAGCGAAGCCTCGATCGCCCACTGCGGCGACAGCGGCGCCAGCACGTAGATCGACGGCGACGAGACCTTGATCCGGTCGAGCCCGGGCTGCGAGTCGCGGTAGTCGAGGTACTTCAGCGCCAGAATTCCGTGCTCGGGCGCCGCCTGCGCGTGCGCCACCACCCCGGGCAGCGCCAGTGCGGCGGCGATGATGGCGCCGGCCTTGTCGCCACGCCTCGGGCCGCGTTGCGGTTGCCGTTCAGTTGCAGCCACAACCACCGCCGCCCACGCCGTAGCCACCGGAGGCGGCTTCCTTGCTGCTGTAGATGTGCTGGGTGAAGCGCTCGTTGAGCGGGTCGCCGCCCATCGCCATCTCGGGCTTGGCCAGGTTGCCCTTCTCCCACGGCTCGGGCGGCGCGAAGGCGCAGCCGGACAGGGCGATCAGCGCGATCGATGCGTACGCGGCGCAGGCCGCGCGGCACCGGAGAAGGCGTTTGAGCATTGGGGGCTCCCGCGTGGCGGTGGAAGGAAGCGGTTCGAGACCTATTTGGCGGCCAGCGCCTGAACGATGCTGGCCTCGATCCCCTGCCGGTCCGCCTCCTTGAAGCCGCGGTGCACCGCCACCAGCCTGCCGTCGCGGCCGACCAGAAACGAGGACGGCATGCCCTTGACCTCGAAGCGCCGCGCGCTGTCGCCCTTGGCGTCGAAGGCCAGGCTGAACTGCGCCGGAACGTCGCTCAGGAACTTGTCGGCATCGTCTCGCTTCGCATCCAGGTTGACGCCAACGATCTCGAGCCCTTGCGCGCGGTACCTGGCCTGCAGATCGTTCATGAACGGGAACGATTGCCGGCACGGCCCGCACCACGAGGCCCAGAAGTCGACATAGACGACCTTGCCCTTCAGGCCGGCCAGACTGACCGCTTCCTTCAGGCCCGGCAGGTTGAGTTCCGGCGCCGCTGCGCCGACGTCGAGCGCCGATGCCGGCGCGGCGGCAAGCACCGCCAGGCCCAGCGTGGCGAGGCGCAAGAGGGCACGGATTCGGCGGGCGTTGAGGCTCATGTTCGTTCTCACGTTCAAGGTCTTGGCGTGGCGTGGCCTAGCCTGGGGTGGCAGCTTCGATTCTGCGCCGTCGGCGCGCGCGTCAAGGCTTCGCCCGGCGCCACCACAGCACCAGGGCGGCCAGTGACACCTGCAGCCACAACGTCGGGTCGGCCAGGGTGTCGCCGCGGGCGATCGAGCAGCCGCCCGCGCCGACGTTGCTGATTTGAAGCACGCCTGCGGGCGCTTCACGCTCGGCCTGGATAGCAACCTCCATCGGTACTGCGGCCGCGCTGGTGTCGATCTCGACCGTGCCGGTCTCGGTGCCGGGCACCGTGCCAGCCCAGCCGACCTCGAGCACACAGCGCTGGCCCGGCAGCAGGTCGAACGGCGTCGCCGGGCAACCGTTCACGGCGGCGGCGGCCAGCGTGAACGTGCCCGACGCGATTCGCGCGCCGCTGACCCGGAGCAGCGCATTGCCGGTGCTCTGCAGCGTCAGCGTCTGCGCCTCGGCACGGCCGCCGGCCGGGACACTGAAGCTCAGCGCCACCGGCACCACGGCCACGGCCGGCATCGCCATCGCGGTGCCGGTGCCCGACAAGCCGACCTCTGGCGGGTTGGTGCCCGAGGAGACCACCTGCAGCGTCGCACTGCGCGGGCCGACCGCGCCGGGTTGGAAGGCAAGATCGAGGGCGCAACTCGCGCCCTGCAACAGCACCCCGGCGATGGCGCAGGTGCCCGTGCCGGCCAGCGAAAACTCGGTCGCCTGCGCGCCGGCCAGCCTGATCTGCTGCAGCGTGACGGCGCCGGGGCCCTGGTTGCGCAGCGTCAGCGATCGAGCCGACGGCGCGGCCCCGACGCTCACGTCACCGAAGGCCAGCGCCGTCGTCGCCGGCACCCAGGCCAGCAC
>JANOVJ010000305.1:0-4138 GCA_031417295.1 bacterium
GCCGAGATCGTCGTCATCGCGTTGATGAAGAAGTAGCGCGCGATGTCGACCAGGGCCGGCGTGCAGATCGGCAGCGTGACGCGCCAGAAGGTCTTGTAGAACGGCACCTTGAGCGACGCCGACACGGCCTCGAATTCGGCGTCGAGCGACTTCAGCGCGGTCACGGCGGTGAGGAAGCCGGTGGTGAAGAAGTGCACCACGGTGCAGGCAATCAGCAGCGCGATGGTGTGGTACAGGCCATTCAGCGGATTCGCCGGCCCGTTGAAGAAGAAGATGTAGCCCAGGCCCAGCACAAGGCCGGGCACCGCCATCGGCAGCATCGCGAGCAGGCGCACCACCGTGCGCACGGTGGCCAGGCCGCGCGTCTTTTCCAGCAGGTAGGCGCTGACGAAAACGAGCGCGGTGCCGAGGGTTGCCGTGCCCGCCGCCACCTTGAGGCTGTTGATGAAAGCCTCGCCGACCTCACCATCGACGAGCCCGAGCTTGTAGTGGCGCAGGCTGGGCTCCAGGTTGTAGGGCCAGAAGCTCGCGAACGACGCGAACACGGCCATGCCGATCATGGCGAACATCAAGAGCGAGATGCCGACGCAATAGCCCGTCATCAGCGCGTCGAAACCACGCGCTGGGCGCGGCATGTACGCCACCGCGCGCGCGGTGAGCATCGCCGTCTGCTTGCGCTGCACCAGATGATCGACACCGAAGGTCAGCACCGCAGGCGCCAGCAGCAGGATCGCCACGACCGCGCCCTTCTGGAAATCCTGCTGGCCGATGACGAGCTTGAACACGTCGGTGGCGAGCACGTTGAAATCGCCGCCGATGACTTTCGGGATGCCGAAGTCCGTGACGACGAGGGTGAAGGTGACGAGCGCAGCCGAGATCAGGCCGTATTTCGCGCCCGGCAAGGTGATGGTGAAGAACTTGCGACGCGGCGTGGTGCCCATCGCATTCGCGGCTTCGTAAAGGCGCGCGTCCGACAAAGCGAGCGCGGTGATCAGGATCATCAGCGTGTGCGGGAAGACGGAGAAGATTTCGGCCAGCACGATGCCCGGCGCGCCGTAGATCTGCGCGATGCCAAGCGCGGTGAGCCAGCTCTTGAGCACGCCCTGGTTGCCGAACCAGTAGATCAACGAGATCGCAGACAGCAGCGACGGCGCGAGCAGCGGGATCAGCGCGATGGTGCGGAACAGGCCCTTGGCCAGCATGCAACTGCGCGTCAGCGCGTAGGCAAAGCCGAACGCGAGCGGTACGGTGACGAGCGTGACGACGGCCGAGACCCAGACGCTGTTCCACAGCGAGGTCAACAGCGCAGGCGTCTGCGCGTACGAGATGAAGTTGGCGAGGGCTACGAAGCGGTCGTCACGGCCCTGCATGGCCTGCAGCATGATCGTTGCCAGCGGCGCGGCCAGGAAGGCCAGCAGCAGCAGCGCGACGATGACGAGCGCGCCGTGCGCGATGCGCTCGCTCCCGTGCACACGCTGGCGCAGCGGCGCTGCGGACACGGCCAGACCGAGCGCCATCAGAACAGCCTCATCCGCTCGGGCAGCAAGCGCATCGGCAGCCGCCCGCCGACTTCGAGCCGTTGCTCGGCCAGGAAGTTGAGCGACAGGTAGACGGTGAGCCGGTGCTCACCGAGATCGGCCGCCTTCACGCGCACCAGGCAGTAGGAACCGAGGAATTCGATCTTGTCGATCTCGGCCTCGAACACGTTGGCGTCGCCGGGTGCGATCGGCCGCGCCAGCACGTCTTCCGGCCGCAGATAGACCTTGGCCGCGTGGCCCGGCGCGCCGTCGTGCGGGCAGTCGAAGCTGCGCCCGCCGACACGTACGCGGCCGCCCGCCTCCAGCGTGGCCGGCAGCGCGTTGATGCGGCCGACGAAGTCGGCGACGAACAGCGACGTCGGGTCGCGGTAGACGGCCATCGGCGTGCCGACTTGCTCGATCACGCCGTCGTTCATCACGACGATGCGGTCGGCCACCGAGAGCGCTTCTTCCTGGTCGTGCGTGACCATGATCGTCGTCACGCCGAGCTTGCGTTGCAGGCTGCGGATTTCCTGGCGCAGGTGCACGCGCACGATCGCGTCGAGCGCCGACAGCGGCTCGTCCAACAACAGCAAGCCCGGCGACGTGGCGAGCGCTCGCGCGAGCGCGATGCGCTGCTGCTGGCCGCCCGAAAGCTGCGCCGGGGTTTTGGCCTCGCTACCCGGCAGGCCGACGAGCTTCAACAGTTCCGTCACGCGGGCGGCGATCTCGCTTCGCGGGCGCTTGCGATTCACGAGCCCGTAGGCCACGTTCTGCGCCACGCTCAGGTTCGGAAACAGCGCATACGACTGGAACACGATGCCGTAGTCGCGCTCGGCCGGCGGCAGCACCGAGATGTCGCGCCCGGCCTGCTCAATGCGCCCGGCGGTCTGCACTTCGAGCCCGGCAACGATGCGCAGCAGCGTCGTCTTGCCGCAGCCCGAGGGCCCGAGAAAGCAGACGAACTCGCCCTTCTCGATCTCCAGCTCCACGCCGTGCAGCGCGACGAAGCTGCCGAACTCCTTGCGGATGCCGGTGAGCTTGAGGAACGGCGCAGCGCTCACCGCAGCATCACTCGTCCCGACCCTCAACCCAGCCCTCTCCCGCAAGCGGGCGAAGGGGAAATGCAGGGCCCCCTCTCCCCTGCACCGGGGGGAGAGGGTTGGGGGCGAAGCGGGGCTTTCGAGCCGCATGCGGCGAGCCCGCGCAGCGGTTCCGGCTTGCAAGCCGGAACGCGCACTGCAAGTGAGGGGCTGTCGCAACCATGGCTGAGCATTGCCGCCAATCAAGTCACTTCTTCGGCTCGGACTTCGCGTTGTAGCGCGTGTTCCATTCGGCGAGGATGCGCTCGCGGTTGTCGGCCGCCCATTCAAAATCCATCTTCACCAGCCGTTCCTCGTAGTCCTTCGGCACATTGGCCAGCGGCGGCGCGATGCCGGGCTGCGCGGTGATGGCGAAGTTCTTGCCGTAGAGCAGCATCGCATCCTTGCTCGAAGCCCAGTCGGCGAGCTTCTTCGTGGCGTCGAGCTTCTTCGTGCCCTTGTGGATCGCGAACGATTCCAGGTCCCAGCCCAGGCCTTCCTTCGGGAACACCAGGTCGATCGGCGCGCCCTTGGCCTTGTTGGCGTTGGCGCGGTACTCGAACGAGATGCCGATCACGTACTCGCCCGCTGCCGCCATGTTGCACGGTTTGGAACCCGAGTGCGTGTACTGCGCGATGTTCTCGTGCAGCGCGTCCATGAACCTCCAGCCGCCGCCCTTGCCGTTGTCGTCACCGAACAGCTTCAACCAGGCAATCACGTCGAAGTAGCCGGTGCCCGAAGAGGCCGGATTCGGCATCACGATCTGGCCCTTGTAGACCGGCTTGGCCAGGTCCTTCCAGGTCTCGGGCTTCGGGATGCCCCGCTTGGCAGCCTCGACCGTGTTGAAGCAGATCGCCGCGCCCCACACGTCCATGCCGAACCAGAACGGCGGGTTCGCCTTGTCGCGGTACTGGCTCATGATGCCGTCGAGGTTGATCGGCGCGTAGGCGATCAGCATGTCGTTCTTCTTCAGCAACGCCAGGCTCGACGCTGCCACGCCCATCACCGCGTCGGCCTGCGGGTTCGCCTTTTCGGCCAGCAGCTTGGCGGTGATCACGCCAGTCGAGTCGCGCACCCACTTGATCTCGATGTCGGGGTTCGATTTGTTGAAGCCTTCCTGGTAGGCCTTCAACTGGTCGGTTTCGAGCGCGGTGTAGACGAGCAATTGCGTCTTCTGAGCTTGCGCGCCGGCAGCGCAAGCGAACAGCGCGGCGACGGCGAGCGCCTTCGCAAGAATGGGCAACGGGCGCATCGGGTTCTCCTTGGGGGTGGGATCGTGGATCAGGCCCCCAGTGTGCGACCGCTTCGTGACACGGGGTTATCGGCAATCTAGCGGCCAGACCCGGAAGCGTCAATGGTATTTTGCCGATTGTTGACAATCCGCTTGCCACGGCTTCCAATCGATGCAAGCCGGGCGCGTTGCGTCACGGCCTCCCGACCACGTCCTGCGCATGACCACTCCCCCATCCCCTTCCGCCCAGGCGTTGACTGGCCTCGAAGGCTTCATCACGCTCGCCAACGACCCGACACAGATCCGCG
>JANOVJ010000306.1:0-4114 GCA_031417295.1 bacterium
CATCGCGCCCGACGACCTGGAACGGGCCCACAACCAGATCGCCGTGCGCCGGCTGCGTGCGCGCGAGCGGCCCGAGCGCCGGCTCGAAGCCGCCGCGCTCGACCTGTTTGCGCTGGACCGGCTGCGCGGCGGCGCCGAGCGGGTCGAACGGGTGCGCGCCGTCACGGCCGACCAGCTGCGCGCGACCTTCCAACGCATGCTGGAAGCGCCGGTGGCACTGGCGCTGGCCGGCCGGCTGGGGCGCAGCGTCACCGACCAGGCGGCCAGCGCGCTCGTCGGTCTGAAGCTGGTTGCGCACGCCTGATCCGGCCGCCCCGGGCGGGCCGGGTATCCTGCCGGCCATGTACGCCCGCTACTTCGGCCTGAGGCAGCAGCCGTTTTCCATCGCCCCCGACCCGCGCTACCTCTTCATGAGCGAACGCCACCGCGAGGCGCTGGCGCATTTGCTGTATGGCGTGGGCGGCGGCGGTGGCTTCGTGCTGCTGACCGGCGAGATCGGCGCCGGCAAGACCACCGTCTGCCGCTGCTTCCTGGAGCAGGTGCCGCGCAAGTGCAACGTGGCCTACCTGTTCAACCCGAAGCAGACCGCCGAGGAACTGCTGGGCTCGATCTGCGACGAGTTCCGCATTCCTGCCGATCGCCCCGGCCCCGGCGTGCCGACGGTGAAAGACCATGTCGATGCGCTGAACCAGTTTCTGCTCCGCACCCACGCGGTGGGCCAGAACAACGTGCTCATCATCGACGAGGCGCAAAGCCTCTCGGTCGACGTGCTGGAGCAACTGCGCCTGCTCACGAACCTGGAGACGACGCAGCGCAAGCTGCTCCAGATCATCCTCATCGGCCAGCCCGAACTGCGCGACATGCTGGCCCGGCCGGAGCTGGAGCAACTGGCACAACGGGTGATTGCGCGCTACCACCTGGAGGCGCTGACCGGTGGCGAGACGGCGCAATACATTCACCACCGCCTCACCGTGGCCGGGCTGACGCGCGCGGTGCCGTTCGATGCGGGGGCGATCCAGCGCATCCACGATCTTGCGCGTGGTGTGCCCAGGCGCATCAACCTGCTCTGCGACCGCGCGCTGCTCGGCGCCTATGCCACCGGGCAGGCGAACGTGAGCCTGGCGATCGTCGACAAGGCCGCGGCCGAGGTGCTGGGCAGCGTGCCGCGCCGCACGCGCAAGCGCGAACCCTGGCGCTGGCGGCTGACCGCCGCGCTCGGGCTGGGCGTCGTGCTTGGCGCGGCGCTGTTTGGCGTGCTGTCGGTGGCGCTGGACAGCGGGCCCCGGCCGTCGGCCAGCGTGGCGCCTGTGCCTGCACCTGCACCCGCGAAGAAGTGACGCCCCCATGTCCTACATCCTTGAAGCGCTGAAGAAGGCCGACGCCGAACGCGAGCGCGGCGCCGTGCCCGACCTCCATGCGCAGCCAGCGCCGCTTGCGGCCGCCTGGCCGGCCGAAGCGCAGCGCGGCCCGAAGCCCTGGCTGTGGCTCGGCACCGGTGCCGTGATCGCGTTCGGGGCGGTGCTGGCCTGGCAGCTCAGTGGCAGCGAAGCGCCGCCCGGCGTCGCACCCGTGCCGTCGGCCGCACTCGCGCCTGCGCAGGCAACGGTGCCCGTCACGCCAGCAGCCGCGCCAGGGCTACCCACCGGCCCCGGCGCGTCGGTTACGCCGCCCGCCGTGGCCACTGCCCCTGCAGCCGCACCACTGGCACAGCGTGAGGCTGAACCCCTGCCGGTGCCCGCCCCTGTGCCCGCGACGTCAACGCTGCCGCGTCAACCCGCAGCCGCAGCCGCACCCGTACCGCGTGCGCGCGCTGACGCCCGGGCGCAGGCTGCCGCTGCATCGTCGAAGCCCTCACCCGCCAGCGCAACCTCGACCGGTGCGGTCGCGAAGGCCGCGAAGGGTGCGGCCGAACCGCCCGCCGCTGCGCGGGCGCCCCTGCTCGCCGAGTTGCCTGAGGAGTTTCGGCGCCAGGTGCCGGCCATGACGATCGGCGGCTCGGTCTATTCGCAGCAGCCGGCGAACCGCATGGTCATCCTCAACGGGCAGGTCTTCCGCGAAGGCAGCGTTGTCACGCCCGGTTTGGTGCTCGAACAGATCGGCCCGAAGGCAGCCGTGTTCTCGCTCGGTGGGCAGCGCTTCCAGATGCCGTTCTAGCCGCAGCGCGGGCGCAGCAGGTCGGCACGCTGGGCTTCGGCAACGGAGCCCGATGGGCCGATGCCGGGAGGCAGGGCGATCTCAAACGGGACCGCAACACCCGCCTGGAGCACCCCACAACATCAGGCTGGATCAATCGCCGACTGGCGCGAACAATTCCTGCCCCGAAGCCACGCCCCGCAGCTCATGCCGGCCGGCGCTGCGCAGCGGGCGCTTCACCAGCGCCGCAAACTCCGCAGACACCAGCAGCGGCTCGCCCAGTTCCTTCGTCATCGCCTGGATCCGCGCCGTCATGTTGACGGCCGGGCCGACGACGTTGAACGCCAGCCTGCCCGGCGCGCCGACATTGGCATGCGTCACCGTGCCCAGGTGCAGGCCGAGGCCGAAGCGGATCTCGGCCTGCCCGGCGCGGTGGCGGCGGTGGTTGGCCACCGCGGTCGAGGCGAAGGCGTCGATGGCAGCGTCGAGCGCGGCCTCGCACACCTGCTCGCGGGTGCCGGCCTTGCCGATCTCGAACACGATCAGGATCGCGTCGCCGATGAACTGCAAGATCTCGCCGCCGCGCGCTGCCGCGGCTGCGGCACAGAACTCGAAATAGTCGTTCAGCAGCTGCAGCAGATCGGCCGTCGGCAGCGTCTCGCTCAGGTTCGTGAAGCCGCGCAGGTCGGAGTACCAGAACGCGGCGTCGATGCGGTCGCCGTCGCCGCGCTTGACCTGGCCCTGGAAGATGCGCTCGCTGATGCGCGGGCCGACAAAGGTGTCGAGCAGGCCGAGCGTGGTGCGGCGCACCGCAATGATCTCGACGAACGGCGAGACCAGCTTGGCCAGCGTGGCCAGGCGTTCCAGGTCTGCGTCGGTGAAACCGGCCGGGGCGGCTGTCGCCGCGGTGAGCACGTTGGTCAGCTCACGGCCGAAGGGCATCGGCAGCGCGGCGTAGTCGGTGAGGCCGTCGTGGCGCAGGTCGGGCACCAGAGAATGCTCGCCATCCTCGGCCTGCGGTGTGACGCGCAGCCGGTAGGGCTGGCCTTGTTGCTGCACGAACTGCACCGGGCTGCCGATGAAGGCGTCGCTGGCGCGCACCGCGTGCTCCACCGACGCGCGCTGGGCGCCCTTCTGGCGCGACCAGCGCACGTTCCAGCCCATGAATTGCGGGTGCAGCGTGCGGCACATGAAGGCCAGCCGGTCGATGTGCGCGCCGGCAAGATCGAGTTGCTGCGCCAGACCTTCGACGAGCTTGACAGGGTCGTTGATGCGGCGGCCTTCGCCGAAAAGCCAGTTCGCCACCGGCTCCAGCGGCCAGCCATCGCTGTCACCTTCACCGTCGCCGCTGCCGCGGCCAAACAGCGAGGGCGTCGAGTTCGTCATTCGCGGCGCAGCCGGTACGGTTCCTCGAAATCCAGAAAGTCCTTTTCAGCCAGCGCCGCAGTGATCCATGCGGCCACGCCGGGCAGCGCGCGCACACGCTCGATGTAGGCGCGCACGGCGGGCGGCACCGGCAGCGCGTAGGTGCTGAGGCGCATGCACACGGGCGCGTAGAAGGCGTCGGCGATCGTGAAGTGGCCGAAGAGCAGCGGGCCGCCCGAGGCGTCGAGCAGGCCGGTCCACATCTCGACGATGCGGGCCACGTCGGCGCGCACGCCGGCGTTGTCGCGCCAGATCAGCGCGCCGGTCTCGGGCAGCGCGGCCTCGATGTTCATCGGGCAGGCGCCGCGCAGCGCGCTGAAGCCCGAGTGCATTTCGGCGCACACACTGCGCGCGTGGGCACGGGCGGCGGCATCGGCGGGCCAGAGGTGCTTCGCCGGGAATTTTTCAGCCACGTACTCGGCAATCGCCAGCGTGTCCCACACCGCCAGGTCGCCGTCCACCAGCACCGGCACACGGCCGGCGGGGCTGATGGCGGCCACGCCGCGCTTGAACTGCGACCCGGCACTGAAGGCGTCGAAGCGGAGCATCACGGCCT
>JANOVJ010000307.1:0-1842 GCA_031417295.1 bacterium
GGCGGCACTCGGCGGCAAGCCCGCCAAGATCGTGACGCTCGACCTGTTTCCTGGCCACCCGGTCGGCGCGCAGCGCCACAACGGCTTCCTGAAGGGCTTCGGCCTGCCGGCGCCGGATGCGAAGAGCAACGAACTCGGCAAGGCCGCCGAGGTGGTGTGCATGGCCGACAGCTTCGGCGACCGCGCCAAGGGCCAGACGGCGATGGAAAACTGCCTGCAAAAAGCGCCCGAAGTGAACATCGTCTACACCATCAACGAGCCCGCAGCGGCCGGCGCGTACAACGCCTTGAAGAAGGCCGGCAAGGAAAAGGGCGTGATCATCGTCTCGGTAGACGGCGGTTGCGAAGGGATCAAGAACGTCGGCGAAGGCATCATCGCCGCCACGTCGCAACAGTACCCGCTGAAGATGGCCTCGATGGGCGTGGACGCGGGCATCGAGTACGCCAAGACCGGCAAGAAGGTCAGTGGCTACACCGACACCGGCGTCACCTTGATCACCGCCAAGCCGATGGCCGGCGTCGACAGCAAGGACGTGAAGACCGGTACCGACCTGTGCTGGGGCAAGAAGTAAGCCCTGCCTGACTGACCGTCCGCCGGCGTTTGCCGGGGCGCCGCGCGCCCCGGTGAGCCGCGCCATTCGCCACCCTCGAACGGGACTCGCATGGACACCTTGAAAAGCAAGTTGCCGCCGATCAGCCAGCTCGGCCCCTTCATTGCACTGCTGATCGCCTGCATCTTTTTCGCGTTCACGACCGAACGCTTCTTCAGCGCCCAGAACCTCTCGCTGATCATGCAGCAGGTGATGGTGGTCGGCGTCATCGCCATCGGCCAGACGCTGATCATCCTGACCGCCGGCATCGACCTGTCGTGCGGCATGGTGATGGCGCTCGGCAGCATCGTCATGACCAAGTTCGCCGCCGATCTGGGCCTGCCTGCTCCCATCGCGATCCTGTGCGGCATTGCCGTCACGGCCTTGTTCGGCCTCTTGAACGGCTTGCTCGTGACGCGCATCAAGCTGCCGCCGTTCATCGTCACGCTGGGCACCTTCAACATCGCGTTCGCGATCACGCAGTTGTATTCGAACGCGCAGACCGTGACCGACCTGCCGCCGTCGATGACCTGGCTCGGCAACACCTTCCAGATCGGCAACGCCGCGGTCGCCTACGGCGTGGTGCTGATGCTGCTGCTCTACCTGGGCGTGTGGTTCTGGCTGCGCGAAACAGGCAGCGGGCGCCACGTCTATGCGGTGGGCAACAGCCCGGAGGCGACGCGGCTGGTCGGCATCCCGACCGACCGCGTGATCCTGGGCGTGTACGTGCTGGCGGGCGTGTTCTACGGCATCGCCTCGCTGCTGTCGGTGGCACGCACCGGCGTCGGCGACCCGAATTCGGGGCAGACCGAGAACCTCGACGCCATCACCGCGGTCGTGCTGGGCGGGACCAGCCTGTTCGGCGGGCGCGGTTTGATCCTCGGCACGCTGATCGGCGCGGTTGTCGTGGGTGTGTTGCGCAACGGGCTGACGCTGATGGGCGTGTCGTCGGTGTACCAGGTGCTCGTCACCGGCATCCTGGTGATTCTTGCGGTCACCGTCGATCAACTCTCGCGCAAATCCACGCGCTGATGTCAACCCCCGGCTTCGGGATACCGAAGCCACCCCCCGCGGGTGGTCCGCGGCCGCCTTGGGGCGGCCCGGCGCCGGCCGCAGGATCAAGGAGACAACCGTGAGCATGAACCAACGAATCGTGATGCAGGCCAAAGGCCTGGTGAAGCGCTACGGCCAGGTCACCGCCATCGACGGCGCCGACTTCGAGCTGCGCGCCGGTGAAATCCTGGCGGTGATCG
>JANOVJ010000308.1:0-3322 GCA_031417295.1 bacterium
GCGCCGACGCGAGCAGCTTCGCCGCCGGGCCGGGCTTGGAGCGCATCACATAGGCCGCGTTCGGCGTGACGAGCTTGTAGGTCGGGTTCGACTGGCCGCCCTTGAACTGCTCGACCGTGAGCGGGCCGGCAAAGCCGGGCAGGCGCGCTTCCAGGTAAGCCTGCAACGCGGCCATGTCGAACGCGTGCCGCTCGGCAACGGGTTTGGTTCCGGTGAAGGCATCCATGCTGGGGCTCGGTGGGTGGCAGGGCTCGGCCGGATGGCGCCGAGCGAACGCGTTCAAGTCATCGCTCTGCAATGGCGAGCAGCTTTTCCTTCGACAGCACCACCAGCCGCGTCGGCTCGATGCGCACCGCGCCGTCGCGCTCGAAGCCCTTCAGCTCCTGGTTCACGCGCTGGCGCGAGGCGCCGAGCAACTGCGCCAGGTCTTCCTGCGCGAGCTGCAGGCCGATGCGGATTTCCTCGCCCTGCGGCACGCCATAGCTGCGCGCCAGCAGCAGGATCTGCTTCGCCAGCCGGGCGGCGAGCGGGCGGGTGTTCAAGTCTTCGACCACGTCGAACATCAGCCGCAGGCGCCGGCAGTTCAGCCGCAGCAACGCCTCGTAGAGCTCGGTGTGTTGCGACAGGATTTCCTTGAAGTCGGGCTTTCGCACCACCAGCAGCGTGGTCTCGCCGTGAGCATTGGCATCGTGGGTGCGCGGCAGGCCGTCGAACAGCGCAATGTCGCCGAACCAGACGCCCGGCTCCACATAGGTGAGCGACACCTGCTTGCCCGACAGTGACACCGAGCTGACGCGAACCGAGCCCTTGGCCACGCCGCACCATTCGTCGGCCGGCGAGCCGCGCGAGCCCATGAGTGCGCCGTCGGCGATGCGGCGCACGATCGAGCGCGACAGGATGGCTTCTCGCAGCGGCAGGGAAAGCTTGGAGAACCACGAGCCCGTCTCGATGTTGGTACGCTCGTCGATTGTAAGAACGGGGTGGGTCATGTTTTTGTCGCTGACGTGACAGCCTGCGCCTGGAGCTGAAGTCTAATGTCTGCGCCGCAGCGCAGCCGCGTTCATCAACCTGCCGGAGACCGCCATCATGATGCGAGACAGCCTGAACATTCCGAGCCTGAAAGACCGGGTGAGCGCCGAAGAATGGCAGACGCGGGTCGATCTTGCCGCGGCGTACCGGCTGGTTGCGCTGTTCAAGTGGGACGACATCGTGTTCACCCACATCAGCGCCCGCGTGCCGGGCCGCGATGACGAATTCCTGATCAACCCCTACGGCCTGACGTTCGACGAGATCACCGCGTCGAGCCTGGTCCGCATCGACATCAAGGGCAACAAGCTCGACGACACCGAATTCCCGGTCAATCCGGCCGGCTTCACGATCCACAGCGCGGTGCACGCCGCGCGCCACGACGCGCAGTGCGTGCTGCACGTGCACTCATTGAACGGCGTCGCGGTGTCAGCGCAGAAGGAGGGCGTGCTGCCGTTGTCGCAGCAGTCGATCTTCGTGCTGGCCAGCCTGGCGTATCACGCCTATGAAGGCGTGGCGCTGAACGAAGACGAGAAGCCGCGCCTGGTGGCCGACCTGGGCGACAAGAACTTCCTGATGTTGCGCAACCACGGCCTGCTGACGCTCGGCCGCACCATCCCCGATGCGGTGCTCGCGATGTACTTCTTCGAGGCCACCTGCACGATACAGGTCCGCGCGCTGGCCGGCAGCCGCGAACTGACGATGATCGATCCGCGCATCATTGCCGGCGCGCAGTCGCAGGCGCGCACGGCCACCGGCGGGCTGGGGGCGGGGGCGCTGAGCTGGCCCGCCCTGCTGCGCCGGCTCGACCGGATGGACAGCAGCTTTCGGACCTGAGGTTAGCGACGGGTCAACGAAAGCGCGGTGGGCGCTTGTCCATGAAGGCCTGAAGCCCTTCACCCCCGTTGGGCTGAAACAGGTTCTTCAGCAGGTGGTCGCGCTCCAGCTTCAGGTGTTGCGCCAGCGTGTGGCGGGCCGCCGGGCCGACGAGTTCCTTCACGCTCTCCAGCGCACCGGGCGCCATCTGCGCCAGCCGCTCGGCCAGGGCGCAGGCTTCGGCCAGCGCCTTGCCGCTGTCGCTGACCCGGCTGACCACGCCGTGTTGTTGCATTTGCCGTGCGCTCAACGGCTCGGCAAGCCAGATCAGCTCCAGCGCCAGCGGCCGAGGCAGCAAATGCGCCAGTTGCCAACTGCCGCCGCCGTCGGGTGACAGGCCGAGCAGGCCGTGCACCATCGCGAAGCGCGCGTCCTCGGCGGCAACGACCAGGTCGCACGCCAGCGCGAGCGAAAAGCCGGCACCGAGCGCCAGGCCTTCGACCGCCGCGATCACCGGCTTCGGGCAGGCGCACAGCGCTTCGATGAAGTGGTGGAAGTGCTCCACCCGCTGCATCTGAACGGCAGGGTCGGCGGCGCGCCGTTCACTCAGCCCGGCCGCGTCTTCACCCGCACAAAAGTGGCCGCCGTCGCCTTGCAGCACCAGGCAGCGCAGGCTCGCGTCGGACTCGGCCACCGCGAGCGCTTCGACCCCGGCCGTGAACAACTGTTCCGACAGCGCGTTGCGTGTTGCCGCGCCGCTCATGGTCAGCACCAGCGTGCTGCCGCGGCGTTCGGTTCGCAGCTCGGTTGGCATCTCGGCACCTCTCGTGGACGGGCTGGCATCGCAGCGCCGGGCGGATTGTGTCACGCACCACGGAAGGCCCGGAAACGGCCGCTTCACGGGCCCTTTTTCGAGGCTTCAAGATGTAACACCATGCTAGAGTCGTTTCGACAAGGAACCCCGATCCGAATGCTGCGACTCCTGCTAACTCTTGCCCTCGGCGCGCTGCTGGCGCTGCCGGGCCCCGAGGCCATGGCGATCGGCTTCGGCCGGGTCGGCAACGCCACCGTGCTCGGCCAGGGCCTCAATTTCACGGTCACCGTGCGCCTCGAAGGCGACGAGACGATCAGCGCCGATTGCGTTGCGGCCGAAGTGTTCTCGGGCGAGAACCGGCTGCCCTCTACGGCGCTGCGGGTCGCGATCGAACCTGGTGCCGAGCCGACCGAGCGAATCTTGCGCGTCAGCAGCAACAGCGTGATCGACGAGCCGGTGGTCGGCGTGAACCTCCAGTTGACCTGCCCGAACCGGCTGGCGCGCAAGTTCGTGGCCTTCGTCGACCCGCCGCTGGTCGATCTCGCGCGTGCCACCACGCCAGCCAGCGCCGCCCCGGCCGCTGCGGCGGCGCCGCAGCGGCGCAGCGAGGCACCGAACGTGCGCACGGCGGTCGCCGCCGCCCCGACCGCTCCGGCCGCGAAGGCC
>JANOVJ010000309.1:0-6834 GCA_031417295.1 bacterium
CCGCGCGAGAAGCTGCTCGCGCACGGCGCGGCTGCGCTGGGCGATGCCGAGTTGCTGGCGCTGCTGCTGCGCACCGGGCTCAAGGGCACTGGCGTGTTGCAGTTGGCCGAGAAACTGCTGGCCGATTTCGGCGGCATCGCCGGGTTGTTGAATGCCGACAGCAACGATCTCAAACGCATCAAGGGCCTGGGCCCGGCCAAGCTCGCCGAGCTGGCCGCGGTGCTCGAACTGGCCCGCCGCTCGATGGCCAACCAGTTGCAGCAGCGCCCGGTGTTCGACACGCCCGGCCGCGTCAAGGATTTCCTGCGGCTGCACATTGCGCGGCACGAATACGAGGTCTTCGTGGTGCTGTTCCTCGACGCTCAAAACCAGCTCCTCAAGCTGGAAGAGATGTTTCGCGGCACGCTCACACAAACCAGCGTCTACCCGCGCGAGATCGTCAAGCGCGCGCTGAAGATGAACGCGGCCGCCGTCGTCTTTGCGCACAACCATCCGTCGGGCGCGGCCGAGCCGTCGCGCGCCGACGAGTACCTGACGCAAACACTCAAGAGCGCGCTCGCGCTGGTGGACGTGCGCGTGCTCGACCATCTGGTGGTCGGCCACGACGACGTGGTTTCGTTCGCCGAGCGCGGCCTGCTGTGAAGCCCCGCGCCACGGGCGGGCTGGGCGATCTGGCCGGTCTCAAGCTGGCGCTGCAACAGCGCCAGCGCGACGCGGCCGAACGCGAAGCCCGCGCCCACGCCGAGCGTGAACGTGAGCGCCAGGCGCGCGACCTGTTCGCCAGCAGCGTCGGTGCCGTGACCGCCCTGCCGCAGAGCGACCGCAAGGAGTTGCGCCCGGCCCCACCGGAGCCCGAGCCGCGCCAGCGCCAGCGCGATGAAGCGGCGGCGTTGCGCGAGACCTTGTCCGACCACTTCGACGTCGACTCGCTGCTCGAAACCGATGCCGCGCTGTCGTTTCGCCGCCCCGACATCGGGCCCGACGTGGTGCGCAAGCTGCGCCGCGGCGGCTGGGTGATCCAGGCCCAGATCGACCTGCACGGCCTGCGCCGCGACGAGGCGCGCGAACAGCTCGCCGCGTTCCTGCGCGAGGCCGCGCGCCAGGGCCTGCGCTGCGTGCGCGTGGTGCACGGCAAGGGCCATGGATCGCCCGGCAAGGAGCCGGTGTTGAAGCACCGCGTGCACAGCTGGCTGGTGCAGAAGGCGGCGGTGATCGCCTTCACGCAGGCGCGTGCGGCCGAAGGCGGCAGCGGCGCGCTGGTGGTGTTGTTGCAGCCGAAACCAGCGGCCTGACCGGCGCGGTTGCGGCGCGGGTGCGGCCCGGGCTGGGCGCTCAGCCGTCGCGGTTTCGCATCCAGTCGGCCGTGCCGGAGAAGGCGCCGGCCAGATGCTCGGCGAGGCCCGGGTCGAGCCCGCACTCGGCCATCGCCTGTGCCATGCAGGCCAGCCACTGGTCGCGCTCGGTGGTGCCGATGGCGTAGGGCAGGTGGCGTGCCCGCAAACGCGGGTGGCCGAAGCGTTCGACGTAATGCTGCGGCCCGCCAAGCCAGCCGCAGAGGTACCAGTACAGCTTGTCGCGCGAGCCGTCGAGCGCGGTCGGGTGCAGTTGGCGCAGGCCGGTGTAGGCGGGCTCCAGCGCCATCAGGTCATAGAAGCGATCGACCAGCAAGCGCACGGCCACCTCGCCGCCCAGCGCTTCGAACGGGCTCGGCGCGGCCGCCGTGCCGTCGCGCGCCAGGCTCAAGGCGCGAGCCTGGCCGCCAGCACCGTGACGGCCTTCGCCGCCGCCGAGCCGGGGTAGACCTCGAGCAGCAACTGGCGCCTCTGCACCGCCTCACGCACCACCGGATCGGACGGAATCTCGCCCAGCAGGTCGAGCCGCACCGCCTGCTCGGCCGCGGGGTTGACGAAGCGGTCGACGACGCGCTGCAACTGAACCTGGATCGCCCGCCCCTCGCCGAGCCGGCCAACCTGGTTGACGACGAGCTGGATCGTGCCGCGCTGCTGCTGCGACGACAGCACCTTGACGGTGGCGTAGGCGTCGGTCATCGACGTCGGCTCCGGGGTGACGACCAGCGCCACGTCGTCGGCCAGTGAAACGGCGAACAGCACCACGTCGGAAATGCCGGCGCCGGTGTCGAGCAGGATGCGGTCGAAGCGCGGCGACAAGGTGTTGATGACACCGAGCAACTTCTCGCGAACCTCGGGCGTCAGGCGCGAATATTCGACCATGCCGGAGCCGGCCAGCAGCACCGAAAAACCGCCCGGCGCGGGCACGATGGCGGCTTCCAGCGCCGCCTTGCCGGTGAACACGTCGTGCAGCGTGATCTTGGGGACGAGGTTCAGCACCACGTCGAGGTTGGCCAGGCCGAGGTCGGCGTCGAGCACCAGCACGCGCTCGCCGCGCTGCGCCAGCGCCGCCGCGAGGTTGGCCGAGAGGAAGGTCTTGCCGACCCCGCCCTTGCCACTGGTGACAGCCAGCACCCGGGCGCGGTGCGCAGGCGCCGCCACGGCGGGTTCGGAGGGGACTTCAGGCGGGGCCATGGTCATTCGGGTTCTTCAAACTGGGTGGTGCTGAACAACAGGCTCTTCTCTTCGGCGCTGACCTGCACATCGGGCGGCTGCTCCAGGCAGGCCCGGTTGCGGCCTTCGGCCTTGGCCTGGTAGAGGTGCCGGTCGGCGCGGGCCAGCCACAGCGCGGCGGTGGAGCGGATCCATTGCGGGGCGAATGCGCCGCCAAGGCTGATCGTGACCGAGATCGGCGCCGCGCCATCGATCGGCACCGGGCTCTGCTCGACCCGGCTGCGAATGCGCTCGGCCACCGTCAGCCCGAACGCGGGCGGGCAGTTGGGCAGGATGATCGCGAACTCTTCGCCACCGTAGCGCGCCACCGTGTCCATCGGGCGCACGCAGTCGAGCAGGCGCAACGCCACCGCCTGCAGCACCTTGTCGCCGGCCGGGTGGCCGCGGCTGTCGTTGACGCGCTTGAAGTGGTCGATGTCGATCATCAGCACCAGCGCCGGCTCGCCGGCCCGGGCGACGCGGTCGATCTCGCGCGCAAGCGCGATCTCGAACTGGCGCCGGTTGGCCAGGCCGGTCAGCGCGTCGCGGCTCGACAGCTCGCACAGGGCGTCGAGCACGGCCTGCAGCCAGGCCGGGTCGCCACGCTCGGGCAGCTCGCGGCCGGACTGTTCGAGCAGGTGCAGCGCCGCTTCCAGCTTCAGGGCCGGCGCAGGCAGTGGCAGCACCGCCTCCGGCGGCAACGCCAGGGCGGGGGAGAGAGACGCGGGGGGTTCGCTGGACACAACAGGGGCGTTGGGAGGCGCCGCAACAGCCAACCCGGCTTCGCTACGGCGAGCCAGTCTAGCAGCGGCCCTGCACCCGCAGTGGCGCTAACAGGGCCGCGTTTTCCCGGCTCCTCCGCTTTGCGCGCGTGGCTCAAGCCAGCCATGCTTTGGCCGATAACAACGCAAGCCACGCCCTCCCCGACCCTGCCCCAGGAACCCCCATGAGTGCCGTACTGAATGCGCTGGAAGCCCCGCCCACCAGCCGACTGCCCCGGCCCGCGCCGACGGTGTCGGAGTTCAGCTTCGGCGGCACCGACGTTGAACGGGTACGCCGGCTGATGTTCCGCCGCGCCGGCATCCGCCTCGGCGTGGGCAAGCAGGTGCTCGTCTACAGCCGGCTTTCGCAGCGCCTGCGCGAGACCGAGCACCACTCGTTCAGTGACTATTTGCACTGGCTCGAATTCGCCAGCGGCGCGGCCGCAGCGGGCGAATGGCATGAGTTCGTGAGCTGCCTGACCACGCACCCGGCCGCGTTCTTTCGCGAGCCGCCGCACTTCGACGCACTGGCTGCGGCATTGCGGCAGCGTGCCGGCGAAGCGCTGCGCATCTGGTGCCAGGCCGCTGCAACGGGCGAGGAGGCGTACTCGGTGGCGATCGTCTGCGCCGAGACGCCCGACGGCGGCGCTGGGGTTCAGATCGTCGCCAGCGACATCGACACCCGCGTGCTGGCCAGCGCCCGCCGCGGCGTCTACCCTGCGGATGCGGGCGGCTTGTCGGCCGAGCGCCTCGACGCGCATTTCCTGCGTGGCAAGGGCCTGCACAGCGGCTTCATCCGCGTCAAGCCGGAACTGGCGCAGCGGGTGGGCTTTCGCCCGATCGATGCCGACGCTTCGGTCGCCGGTCGGTTCGACATCGTGTTCTGCCGCAACGCCACGCTGCCGGCCGACGCAAGCGCGCAACGCCGCGTGCTCGAAGGTATTCATGCCGCGATGAACCCGCAAGGCCTGCTCTTTGCCGGCTTCGCCGAAAGCCTCATCGGCGATGCGGCGGCGCTGTTCCGGCACCGCGGCCACGGCGTCTGCGAACGCGGCTGACGCTTCCCGCTAACGCGCCGGCAAGAACAGCGCTTGCAGATCGCTCAGCAGGTCGAAGCCGCGCTCGGTCGGTCGCACGCGTTGCAGGTCGCGCTCGATCAAGCCCCGCCGTTCGGCTTCGCCGAGCCCGGCCTCGATGGCCGACAGCGCGAGCCCGGTGCGCTCACCGAAGCGCGAGAGCTCGAATCCGTCCTTCAGGCGCAGCGCGTTCAGCATGAACTCGAACGGCAGTTCGCTGCGCGCCACCTCGTCTTCCTGCGCCACCGCGTTGCCCGCCAGCGCCTGCGCCATGTAGCGCGCCGGGTCGCGAAAACGAATCTGGCGCAACACCCGGTGCGGAAACGAGAGCTTGCCGTGCGCGCCAGCGCCGATGCCCAGGTAGTCGCCGAACTCCCAGTAGTTCTGGTTGTGCCGGCAGCGGTGGCCCGGCCGCGCGAAGGCCGAGACCTCGTAGCGCGCCAGGCCGCTTTCGGCGGTGCGCGCGTTGATGCGGTCGAGCATGTCGAACGCGCTGTCGTCGTCGGGCAGCGCGGGCGGGTGCTTCGCGAACAGCGTATTGGCCTCGATCGTCAGGTGGTAGATCGAGAGGTGCGGCGGCTTGTAGGCGAGTGCGATCGCCAGGTCGGCGTCTAGCGCGGCCAGGCTCTGGCCGGGCAGCGCGTACATCAGGTCGAGGTTGAAGGTGTCGAAAGCGTCGCGCGCTTCGTCGAGCGCAGCCCGCGCCTGCGCGCCGTCGTGGACGCGGCCAATCGCCTTGAGCGCGGCATCGTCGAAGCTCTGCACGCCGACCGACAGCCGTGTCACCCCGGCCGCGCGATAGCCGCGGAAGCGGTCGCGCTCGAAGGTGCCGGGGTTGGCTTCGAGCGTGATCTCGCAGCCGGCCTCCAGCGGCAGCCGGGCGCGGATGTCGCCGAGCAGGCGGTCGATCGCCTCGGGCGCAAACAGGCTGGGCGTACCGCCGCCAATGAAGAGGCTGTGGACACGCCGGCCCCACACCATCGGCAGCGCGGCTTCGAGGTCGCAGCGCAGCGCGTCGAGGTAGCGTGCCTGGGTCGATTCGCCCAACCGTTGCTCGGCCAGCGGTGGGCCGCGCCAAACGCGAGGAGGCTCTCCCGGCACGCCGGGAAGAGGCGATCCTGGGGCCATCACTTCATGGGAGTTGAAGTCGCAGTAGGGGCACTTCTTCAGGCACCACGGCAGGTGAACGTAGAGCGCCAACGGCGGCAGCGCACCCAGCGTCAGCGTGCCGGGGCGCAGGTAGTGGGCGACGCTCGCGGCGCCGGGCGCGGTCTCAGCCACGGCGCCAGAATTCGCGCATTAGCGCCAGCATCTGCCGCGACGCGATGGCGCGGTGGCTGTGTGCGTTCTTGGTCGTGGCATCGAGCTCGGCCACGCTGCACGAAAGCGCCGGGATGAAGAGCAGCGGGTCGTAGCCGAAGCCCGCGGACCCTTGCGATTCTTGGAGCAAGGTGCCTTGCCAACGGCCGGTGGCGATCAGCGGCTCGGGGTCGTCGGCGCTGCGCACCGCGACGAGCGTGCAGACGAAGCGGGCCGTTCGTTCGGCTTGGCCGTGCATGCGTTGCTGCAGCAGCGCGTTGTTGGCCGCGTCCTGCGTCCGGCGCTGTACTTCGCGTTCGCCAGCGGCAAGCGCGACGTTGGCGTAGTGCGCCGAGACCACACCCGGCGCGCCGCCGAGCGCATCGACACACAGCCCCGAGTCGTCGGCGATAGCCGCGCCCTGGCAGCCCAACGCTGCATGGCGCGCCTTCGCCAGCGCGTTCTCGACGAAGGTCGCGTGGGGTTCGTCGGCCTCGGTGATGGCGAGCGAGCCCTGCGTCACCAGATCGAAGGCAAGCGGTGCGAACAGCGACTGCAATTCGACGAGCTTGCCGGCGTTGTTCGATGCCAAAACCAACCTCATGGCGGTTGCCCCACGGTGCCGACTGCTTGTCGTTGCAACATTGCGCAGCGGCTTGGCGCTGGAACCCTTGCTGTCCTTGGACGCTTGCACAACAGGCCACGGTAGAGATGGCAAACGCGCGCCCGGACAGGCCACTCCGCTTCTCGGCGCCATCGCGGCGCTGCGTAGCCTGTCCGGGCGCGCCTTTGCAAAGCGGCGCGTGTTTTCCTCGACCAGAAAACCCCACGGTAGAGCGCGGCGGGCGGTGTCCGTTGGGGGCGATCTGTGGGGCGGCGAGGAGCGCAGGCCTGGGGTCGGCACGCGCAGCGTGCTTCGCAATCTGACTCGTCGCAACTGTTTGAGCAGAGTGCGCGCAGCGAACGCAGCGAGTTTTGCGACGCGACCCCAGGCCGAGTACCACAGCGGGGTGGGGGGCCCGCGCCCCCCCCCCCCCAGGGTGGCCCCCCCCGGGCACCCCCGGCCCCCCGGCCCCCCGCCCGCCCAAGTGGAAACCCCCCCAAAAACAAAAAACGGAAATAACAAAACCCACCCCC